>NZ_BMAQ01000004.1 GCF_015472005.1 Insulibacter thermoxylanivorax
CAAGGCGACTTTATTAATATAGCATACTCGAATCTATTTTTGCAACTGGTTTGTTATGGTTTTTAATATTTTCTTTTATCATCATCCTCCAACCTAACTTCATGCCCAAACACAGCGCCGTTCCAACCAGCATCGCCGTAAGATTGCAGCCGCATGATCACATGATTGCAGTGCAGTTTCGCAGGACGAAGGTGTTCCAAAGAACGAGTCGCAGAAATGGCCGTTTCATACCAGCCATTTTCATATATTCGCATTAATTAAACACCAACAACTGCACGCCGTACAGCAGCGCAACCCCGGGGATCCCCAGCAACCCGGCGATCATCACCGTTGGAATATTAATCGGAATCTGTACTTCACCTAAGATTCCCGTGACTTGCACACCATATACGATCAGTCCCGCGATCAATAGATTTGCTGTGAAGCGCAGGAATGTCCCCGCATTCAGATGAGGTCTTAACAAGATATACAGCAGGATTCCAGCTGCTATAATGAATAATGCCCACCAGAAGTTGCTCACACCTGCACCTCCTTCCTATATAAACGCAGCTAATAAGCTGTCAGCGATTAATTCCATCGTATTAAATTATCCATAAACATAGTTGCGGCGGAACTTCCCGCGAGGACGCTGACATAATATCATCTTAATATCAACTGTCATCTGCACCTTTCACCGTTAAACAAGCTCCGATCAGCCGACCGCAGGCCCGCAGAATGAGCGCACAGAATTCGGCTTCATTATTCACCGTTCTTCGCCAGCCTTAACCTATGCATCTGTTTCGCTTCCCTAAGCAGCGATGTGTAACGCTTCTCCGCCGCTATCAAAGAATAGATGGCATAGTCAATCTGATTCGCCTCAACGACCCAATCCAGCTTGCTCTGGGCGTTTTTCCACTGATCCAATGCCTTCTGGCATTCTGCAGTCAGCTGAGCGTATTCTTCTTCGGTCACCGCTCTTAGTTGTTCCCTATGCGAATTCAGCCGCCGATTCTCCGCACTGCTCAGTTCCCCCCGAACCGCCGCCCCAGCAACTGGCCGTTCTATGATCACTTCCTCATCTGAACCGCCTGATTCATCCGCTGTATGATCCATTCTCTCTGCTGCTTCCAATTCAACATCCTCAGCCGCCTCATTGGACAACTTTCCCGCTCCCATCTCAACTGCATCCTCGATCGAATCGATCTCCATCCCTGCCCTCGACTCTGCCGCTGCCTCTTCATCCACTGGTTCATGTACAGGTTCACTCACTGATTCGCGCCCGTCCCCCGCCCTCTGCTCTATGAACCGCCTTATGAGCCTGCTCCCAAGCAATCTCCATTCCCATCTCCGCATGGCAGACTTGTCCCCCTCATGTACACAATTTACTACTAATACATAGTTGGGGACGGGGCAAATTAGAACTATAAAATAAAAACTCAATAACCCAAGGTCATTATTGCTTCCTTATAAAGTTCGTCGCCTGCATCTGAGACGCGTAAAGACCAACTGCAATCTCTAAAATCAACAAAAAAACATGGCTTAGCAGGGGGCCTCAACCCTCGTAAACCATGTTGCCTGCAGCGTCTTAATGGAGCGTGCTCCTCACCGAACATACTTTCCAGCAATATTTACTTTTGCCAAACCAACATATATCGCCAGAACAGCTTCCGCTTCACTTGTGTTCCCGGTATATGCTTATCAGCTAACGAACGAATCTCATCTATTGTCATATAGCGGTCGCGCTGCCCATGCCTTTCCCAAACCTCTCGGGCATGCGGATCATCTTTTTTGAAGCCGGCCGTTTTTGATCAGATTCATGAAGATATTAGGAAGAAAAGCAAACCCCCTCAGCAGATGATCGCTCAGCGTGTTGGCTTTAACAAGATCTAAGATGATGAGTCTGCTGCCTTTTTTGAGTTTGTCCTTGGGAAAGTTCAGCAGCCATTCATAGGGCAGATGGTGTGCAGCCGCACTGGTTACTATGGCATCCAGACTGTTGTCCGCAACGTCCAGATCAAGAACATTGCTGCATATATACTCGATATTAGGGTTCGAATGCAGCACCTTCGCCTTCTCAATCATCTGCTCCGCCAGATCAACGGCGATGACTCGCTGCGCTTTCTGGGCCGCCATGGCTGAGAGCTCTCCTTTTCCGCAGCCGATGTCCAAACATGTTTCCGCATGAACCGGTATGAAAGTCCTCCATACCACTCCCCCGTTCACTGTATCTTAACAACGAATTCCTTCCACTGCCCATCAGACGCTATCCATCTGCCAGCCGTCCATCCGCCCTCACTTCAACATCACTTATCGCCGCTATATAACCATCTAGAATCCAGAGTCCGACAACAGAATGCTCCCTGAGCATCAACCTGCAGTTCCAACATTCGCTCCCGCTACGACTCCCCCTATAACTCGCGACGTCCTTCCAATGCCTTCGATAAGGTCACTTCATCGGCGTACTCAAGATCTCCGCCTACAGGCAGCCCGTGAGCGATGCGCGTTACCTTGATGCCGAAGGGTTTAATCAAACGGGAGAGGTACATCGCCGTCGCTTCCCCTTCGATATTGGGATTCGTTGCGATGATGAGTTCCTGTACCGTCTCATCGGTCAAGCGATTGAGCAGCTCGTTGATCCGGATATCATCTGGACCGATCCCCTCAACCGGCGAGATCGCACCGTGAAGCACATGGTACATCCCTTGGAATTCCTTCGTTCGCTCCATCGCGATGAGATCCTTCGGCTCCTCTACGACGCAGATCGCCGAACGATCCCTGCTCTTATCCTGACAGATGCGGCACGGATCCGTATCCGTGATGTTGCAGCAGATGGAGCAATATTGCAGATTACGTTTAACACTGACTAACGCCTTAGCGAAGTCCATGACATCGTTCTCTTCCATGCGCAGGACATAGAAAGCCAGCCGGCTTGCCGTCTTAGGCCCGATGCCCGGCAGTCTAGAGAAAGCATCGATCAACTTCGCAATCGGTTCTGGATAATACACCTGTCATTCCCCTTTGCTGTCATTAGATCACTCCTAATACAAAGAACAAAGGTTGGCCGCTGTATAGAGCAACCAACCTCACCCGGCTGATCAGGGCTATGTAGCGTGTGTCAAAGTTTGATGCCTGTGCATGATTCAGCCTTAGAATAATCCGGGCAGATTCAAGCCTCCTGTGAAGCGGCCTAAGTCCTGACTTACCAATTCGTCAGCCTTCGCCAGGGCATCGTTCACCGCTGCCATCACCAGGTCTTGCAGCATCTCCACATCATCCGGGTCAACGGCTTCAGGATTAATCGTGATGCCCAGCACTTTCTTATGCCCATTCATGCTGACCGTTACCACACCGCCGCCGGCCGAGCCTTCGACGGTTTTGTTCGCCAGCTCTTCCTGGGCTTTCATCATTTGTTCCTGCATTTTCTTAAATTGTCTCATCATCTGATTCATATTACGCATATTCATCGCTAATCATCCTTTCTGTCAGCTTCATACATTCGCCCTGTCCCCAGTCTAATCCTGCATCATTCATCCTTAATTTTCACCAGATCTTCCCCGAAGAGCTGAATCGCTTCCTTAATCCATTCCTGCTCCTCCGGCTCTTCTTCATGGGTTAATTGCAGGACCTCGGGTCGTGACGTTGCTCTATGATCATCGGCCCGCTCTTGAGCGGCTTGCCAATCATTCCTCATCACAGTTGCGATCGAAAGGGGCTGGCCGAGCACTTCTTGAATGACCTGCTCGATCAGCTGACGATTCGCAGGTTTCTCCGTCGTCTCGCGATGCATCGCACTCTTAAAAGCAAGCAACAGCGAGTCCTTCGCCACGGCCACTGGTTCGCCGTCGATGAGCCATGCATGCACCGTAATCTTCCGATCCTTGACCTGCTGCAGGATCAGCGGCCATTGATCCAGTACTTTGGCCATCGCTGCTTCATCCGCCTGCTCGATGAACATCTGAAGCGCGGCCGCTGACTTGATGCTGCGAGCCGGCTGTTTCCTTGCGGATGCTGCCTCTCGCCGCATTCTGCTCATCATGCCGGGCTGATCCGCAGGCTCCATGGCAGCCGTTCGATTCGCTGCAATCCCTTGTTGACGCAGTGCCGTCACCTCTTGCTGCAGCTTCTGTACAGCGGCTCTCAGCTGATCCAGCTCCTGTTTCCACGGTGCATCGGATATATTCACCGTAGCGGTTCCCGTGTCCGTACATAACTTCAGCACAGCGACTTCCAAGATCGTCTGGGGCTGAACCGCATACTTCAGCTCCACTTGGTAGCGGTTGATCGTCTCGATAATGGCAAAGAGCCTCTCCCGTCCGAAACGTTCGGCCAGCTGACGATGGGCTTCGAGATCATGCAGCCTCTCTTGCAGCGCCATCGTATCCGGGGCCATGAGCGCCATGAGCAAATCCCGGAAATAGAGTAACATATTTTCCAAGCATTTGTCTGCACTCTTGCCATCCTGGATGAAATGATCGACGATTTCGAGCGCCCGGCCGATACTGTGCTCCAGTACCGCCTCAGCAAGTTCCTGAAACTGTTCCTGCGGGATGCCGCCGGTGATAGCCACAGCCGTCTCGTAAGTAACCTGTGAACCCGAGAAGGCCGATACCTGATCCAACAAGCTGAGGGCATCGCGCATGCCGCCGTCGCTTAATCTGGCCAGATAGTGCAGCGCCCGTTCTTCTGCTTCGATTCCTTCTTCAGCGCAGATCATCCGCATGCGTTCGACCTGTTCCGTTAACGGCACGCGGCGAAAATCAAACCTCTGACAACGCGAGATGATCGTCGCAGGCAGTTTGTGGGGCTCGGTGGTAGCGAGGATGAACATCGCATGCTCAGGCGGTTCCTCCAGCGTCTTAAGCAAGGCGTTAAAGGCTTCCGGTGTTAACATATGCACTTCATCGATGATATACACCTTGCGGCGTACTTCAGCTGGTGCATATTTGACCTTGTCGCGGATCTCCCGAATCTCTTCGACGCCGCGGTTGGAAGCCGCGTCGATCTCGACCACGTCCATCACCGCACCTGACTGAATCCGCTGACAAGCCGAGCATTCATTGCACGGCGCATGCTCAAGACCTCTTTCGCAGTTCACCGCCTTCGCCAGAATCTTCGCCGTACTCGTCTTACCAGTTCCGCGGGGGCCGCTGAATAAATATGCATGGGATACCTTGTTTTCCTTCAGTGAATTGTGCAGCGTCTGTGTGATGTGCTGCTGCCCCACGACGTCCTGGAACGTCTGCGGCCGCCAAGCACGATACAATGCCACTCTGTTCAAGCCCCTCACCCCTCGTTGGTTAACACACTCCCTCCATTATACTATAACGATTCTGGGGGGTAAACGACGCCGCCCTGCCGCCTCTTGCCTGAGATGCTATCAGCCTTGGGCAGGCAGGGTAATCGTAAAAGTCGTGCCATAACCTTTGCTTCGCACCCTGATGTATCCCCCCATATCATGAATAATCCGCTGACAGACGGCCAGTCCCAACCCCGTGCCGTTTTCCTTGGTCGTGAAGAACGGATCGAAGATTTTGTCCATGATATAGTTCGGGATTCCAGGACCCGTATCTTGAATATCCACGTGAATCTGACGATCCTTTCCCACCCGCTCTATGATCGTCAGCACGCCCGTGCCTTCCATGGATTCTATGGCGTTCTTAGAAATATTGAGAAACACCTGTTTTAACAGTTCACTGTCTGCAATCACCAATGGAAGTGCCGGTTCATGGATGTATCGCACAGTGATCCCGTAGAGATTGGCTTCACTTTCGATGATTGGAAGGATATTGCGGATCGTACCGGCAACCGAGGTCGGACGATAGCGCACATCTTTGGGTTTGCTGAGCAGCAGAAATTCATTGACCAGCTCATTGATGCGGTCGATTTCGTTCTTCATGATCGTCAGATAGCCGACTTCGCGATCGAGTTTCTGGTTCTCGAGCGCCGATTGCAAGAGCTGTATGAATCCTCGGAGAGAGGTGAGGGGATTGCGGATCTCATGAGCTGTTCCTGCGGCAATCTGACCGATCATTGCTAAGCGGTCGCTGCGGTGCAGCTGCGCTTCCAACGAGCGCAAATTCGAAACGTCCTTCATGATCACATAAGCACCTACGATATCCTCTGATTCATCTTTCAGCACATTGGAATCGATGAGCAGATCATACCCCTGATGAGCGTTGTGCCAATGGACCGCTCGATTGCGCACGACCACTCCCTGCAGCAAGGATGGATGCACTAATCGGCTTTCCACCGGAACCGCTTCGAATAATTCATCGATGGTTTTGTTCAATATACAATCTCGGCGATGTCCAAGGATTGAACAAGCCATATCACTGATTTCAACCAGTCGTCCATATGGATCGAACAGCATGACCCCCAGATTCACATTCCGCAGGAAAGAATCTGAAAATTGCTGCAGCAGTGTCCGATGTTTCTTCTTGTTCAGGTGAGGCAAGTACAGCATGCTCATCTCAACGGATTCATCGGCGATGATGCGGGAGATAAACGCCTCCGAGACGATCCAATCGCCGTTTTTAGCCTTCACCTCGATCTTCGGCAAGGAGTTGGTTTCACGAATATGAGTCTTACAATGGAGATAGAAATCCTCCAATGAAGTGAAACCCCGCAAGATATCTGTATAAGTTCTCCCTTGAAGTTCCATTGCTGTATATCCCATCGCTTGCATGAAAGTTGTCGATAACCTGGAGATCTTGCCCTCTTCGTCGATTAAAACAATAGAACTGCTCGGGTAACATCCGATAAAATGAAACAAGGACTGTAAAGATAATGGAATCTTTAAATCCATAGAAGACAACAAATTTTTCACCTCACACCCATGACAGTTCAACATAGTTTTGGTACTTTTTTCCGTATTATTCATTCAACATATGTATAACAACTCCTGCAATCCATTACAAAAACAGTCCATCAGACCCATTTCTAGGACGTATTTTAAGCAAAATGGGGTTAAAAATAGGGAGTATTGCCGATAGGAAAATTGTCGACAATATAAGGGTTTGTTCAAAAAGTCGGTCCAAAAGTCAGTAAAAAAAATCAGTACTGTGGACGCCCCTTTACGTGTGTATGAACATGCAAACGAGCAGATCCGGTGCTTGAGACGTCAGGTGAATGAGTCGGCAGGCGCATGAAAGGCGAGAAATGTTTTAGCGTGGTAATGATGCGAATCGGTGTGTGAGACAACAAGGATTGTTGTCTCAGAGTACGTGGAGGGGAGATTAATGTGCGAAACGACAGTTCTTGTTGACTCAACTGCGTAAGACGCAGGAAATACAAGTGAAACGACACTTTCTGTTGACTCAACTGCGCCGAGGCAGGAAGACAGTGCGAGACGACAGATTCTGTTGGCTCAGATCACATACAGATAAGCGGAATATATACACAAAGGGCTGTCCTTCAGTCAGTCATCGCCGACTTACTGGACAGCCCCGTAATTCGTACATGATATGATATGAAATAATAAACCGTGCACCTGCCATTGATCATAGAGCCCAAGCTTTTCCCCCGCACTCAGCTCAGATCAGGCACCCCTTCGGCACATGAAACATCTTACTTACGGCTGCTTCCTTCCGGACCTGACCGGGTTCGTAAGCATTCATTGCGAAGGACCCGACCGTCAACACTGGGTAACGGGAGCTAGTCCTCATACTCTATGACCGCTGACAGGAATTCGACCCCGCTGCAGCGGATTGCGGGTTACAGGGCACCGCTACCTCCCCGTCTAGCACGGCATGACTTAGTATATCAAATATCCGGCCTTGATATCAACCTCGTTTGTCCTGGAAACAGCACCAGATCTTCCTGTACAGCGTCCAACAAACGCATTTGTTCATGGAGCGCACCAAAAAAAGACACCTTCTCTGATCATCATGTGATCCGAGAAGGTGCCTATATACTTGTTGTATACATGGAAATGCTGGATTATAGTCCGTATTTTTTCTTGAACTTTTCGACACGACCGCCGGCATCGACGAACTTCTGCTTACCCGTGAAGAATGGGTGGCATACAGAGCAGATCTCCACACGAAGATTTTCTTTCACCGAGCCGGTTTCAAATGTATTCCCGCATGCGCAAGTGACCGTCGTCACGTGGTAGGTAGGATGAATTCCCTGTTTCATCGATCGTTCACCTCTTTCCGCCCTGAACTCTTAGAGCTCAGAGTAAAATTGACACATGAGAAGATTATAGCACGCTCGCCCGGTCGTTGCAACCGTCGATTCCGCTGAGCCGCAGTCTAATTGGGACTGCGTCCGAGTTCTTCCAACTGGCTGTGTGCGATATGAGCGCGGTTCCTGCCCGACGGCGGAATATGTGTATAGGAGCCGATCACTACATCGGGCAGTTCCTGGCGCATATACTCGATCGCTTGTTGCATGCCCAGCATCTCGCTTCGTGCCGGAGGGATGAGATTCAGGTAACTTTCCGGATCGATGTTCAGATTGCGAAGCTGGATCATCTTCAGTTCCGTTCGTCTCGCAAACTCGATCATCGCCTCCACTTCCTCTTCGCGATCCGTCACGCCGGGGAAGATCAGATAGTTGATGGAGGTGTATACCCCTTGCGACGATGCATACTTTAATGATCGCTCAACATGCTGCAAGGTATACCCCCGCGGCTGATAATAGGCATTGTAATGATCATCCAGAGCACTGATCGTGCTTACCCGCATCAGATCCAATCCGGCATCAACGATCATGCGGATCTGATCAGTAAGTCCTGCATTCGAGTTCATGTTGATATAGCCTTGATCCGTCTTCGCCCGGACGCGGCGAATCGCTTCGATGATCATAGGAAACTGGGTCGATGGTTCGCCTTCACAGCCCTGTCCGAAACTGATGATCCGATCCGGCGCCGTCAGATGTTCTAACATGATCTCCACGACCTCGTCAACCGTAGGTCTAAAGTTCATCCTGGTCTGGGGCGCGACGAATCCTCTGTCCTCCGGTTGATCCGAGATGCAGCCGAAGCAGCCGGCGTTGCAGGAGTAGGATACGGGGACGCCGCCTTCCAATCGCTGCAGGAAGGTGTTGGATGCGGTAAGGCACTCATACTCCAAGGCACATTTCGTAAGATGCTGATATAAGCGATTGTTCGGATAGCGGGTATTCAATAGCTCTACCTGCCGCTCCAACTGATCCACATCGCAGTTCTGCGGATCCCAGGGCTCGGGATCATCGGTCTGCTCGGCAGCAACATAGAATCCGCCTTCATGCCACACGACCGCCGTATAACCGAAGATCGGCAATGCTTGATCATCGCTCTTCACATAGCCGGGTAAGAGCAGCCTTGTGTATCCCTGCGGCAGAAGCGCTCCCACAGCGGTATACTCTCCGTCCATGCGGAACATCTCACCCGTCTTTGGATCCATGCCAATCGGCCTTGTACAGGGCATGGATACAAGCACAGCGCCGGACGGCAGGGGGATCAGTTCCTCCGGCAGAATCTCGGTGACCACATCACCGTTTCTTCCCAGCCCATACCATTCATCATGGTTGTAGACGTTACCGTCCTTATCCGCATATACTAGATACATTTGATATTCTCCTTATTATGCTCCTGCATTGCAGTGGTTATTTTCTGTCCTTCTCTTGATCCAGCAGCTCTAAGAACTCTGCATTGGTCTTCGTCTCGCTGATCTTCTTAATGAATTGCTCGAAACACTCGACGGAATCGTTCATCGACTTGCGAATCATCCACACTTTATCCAGCACATCCTTCGGCAAGAGCATCTCCTCCCGCCGCGTACCGGAGCGCCGGATATCGATCGCCGGGAAGATTCTGCGCTCTGCCAGCTTGCGGTCCAGATGCAGCTCCATGTTGCCCGTTCCCTTGAATTCCTCATAGATCACATCGTCCATCCGCGATCCCGTATCGATCAGGGCCGTAGCGAGAATCGTCAGGCTGCCGCCCTCTTCGACGTTCCGCGCCGATCCGAAGAAGCGCTTCGGACGATGGAAAGCTGCCGGATCGATCCCGCCGGACAGCGTTCTGCCTGATGGCGGAATCACGAGGTTATAAGCTCTTGCCAGCCGCGTGATGCTGTCGAGGAGGATGACCACATCCCTCTTATGCTCTACCAATCGCAATGCCCGCTGCAAGACTAGCTCCGCTACCTTGATATGATTCTCCGGCAATTCATCGAAGGTAGAAGCCACAACTTCGCCCTTCACCGAGCGCTGCATATCCGTGACTTCCTCAGGACGCTCGTCGATCAACAGCACGAACAACTCGATATCCGGATAGTTATGTGAGATGCTGTTGGCGATCTCCTTAAGCAGCAATGTCTTACCCGCCTTAGGAGGAGCTACGATCAGACCGCGCTGCCCAAGACCAACCGGCGTCATAAGATCCATGATACGCGTAGCCAGATTATCAGGGGCTGTTTCAAGAACGAGTTTGTCCTGAGGATAAAGGGGAGTTAATGCAGGAAAATGAAGGCGCTCCGCCGCTGTTTCAGGTTTCTCACCGTTCACCGCATCGACATGCAGGAGACCAAAATATCGTTCATTCTCCTTCGGCGCCCGGCATTTGCCGGATACCATATCACCAGGGCGAAGATCGAATTTGCGGATCTGTGAAGCGGATATATAGATATCTTCCGTGCTTGGCAGATAATTAATCGGCCTTAAGAATCCATACCCTTCCGGCAAGATGTCCAATACGCCTTGCATGAACATCAAACCGCTTTCTTCCGCCTGTGCACGCAATATTGCGAAGATCAATTCCTTCTTCTTCAACTGACCATAGTAAGGAATTTGATATTTTTTGGCTAAGTTGTACAGCTCGGTCAGTTTCAACTGCTCCAACTCAGCTAATTGTAGGTCCATGCTTCAATCATCACCAATCCATGTACTGTGATTTGCTATTTCCCTAATATTCAGGATAATAACAGGGAACCATATGCAGAGAGACAGCCCATGCTAAGATGGGCTCTCTTATTCTATTATGCTTATTCAAGCGGTTTCTTTAAACCTCAATTCTACTCTTCTGAACCAACTATTCTTCTTCACGCCATACTTCAGCGCCTAAACGCTGCAAATTCTCAACGAGATGATCATATCCTCGGTCTATATACTCTACTCCTGTGATCTCAGTTAATCCGGTAGGAACAGTAAGGGCTGCAACCACCAAGCTGGCTCCAGCTCGCAGATCCGTCGCTCGCACGCGGGCCGCGTTCAGCTGCGACCCTTCGACGATCGCCGTCCTTCCTTCAACGCGGATCTTCGCTCCCATGCGCTGCAGTTCCGGAACATGTTTGAACCGGTTGTTGAACACATGATCGGTCATGATGCTGGTACCTCTTGCTTGTGTCATAAGGCTGGTCATAGGGGATTGCAAATCTGCGGGAAAACCGGGGTATACAAGCGCTTTAACATCAACGCTCTCATAGGTTGGCTGGCCAACCACACGTATGCTTTCATCCATCTCATATACATGAACTCCCATCTCTTGAAGCTTGGCTGTCACGGCTTCAAGATGCTTCGGGATGACATTTTCGATCGTTATATCGCCGCGTGTAGCAGCTGCTATAATCATATAAGTGCCTGCCTGGATCCGGTCCGGGATGATCGAATGCCGGCATCCGCGCAGTTCCTCAGCACCTTCGATGCGGATCGTCTCCGTTCCGGCACCTTTGATCTTCACCCCCATCGAGCTTAACAAGGTGGCTACATCGATGATCTCCGGCTCCTTCGCCGCATTCTCGATAATGGTTACACCCTTTGCCCGTGAGGCGGCTAACATGATGTTGATCGTCGCCCCTACGCTGACGACATCCAGATAGATCTTCGCACCGCGAAGTTCTTTGGCTTTAAGATGAATACATCCTTGTTCATTGCGCACCTCGGCGCCCAATGCTTCGAAACCCTTGATATGTTGATCAATCGGACGCGGTTCAAAGTTGCATCCGCCGGGCATGCCGACAACAGCTTCTCCAAAACGGCCAAGAAGCACGCCCATCAGATAATAGGAAGCTCGAATCTTGTTCACATGGCCGTTAGGCATCGGTTTAGGCTGCAAGTTCGTCGGATCGATGGTCATCTTGTCCCCGACCCAATCTACTTTAGCGCCTAACTCCTCCAGGATCTCAGCATAGATCGCTACATCGCTTAATCGCGGCAGGTTCTCCAAGGTCACTGGAGAGTCTGCCAGCAGAGCAGCAGGTATGAGTGCGATTGCACTGTTCTTCGCACCGCTCATCTGAACGGAACCCCGCAGAGGTCGTCCACCCGCGATAATCAACTTTTTCATTCCGGTCTCCACCTAACTTATGTATGTTACGGATACGATGCTCAACTTATATAGGAAATATGGACATGGGAAAGCCATTCCTGTGCGGTATGGTTTTCCCATGTCGTCTATCTATCCTGTTAAAGTGAAGCTTAAGCTTGATTCTCGCTGCCGAACAGCTTGATCTTCGCTTTGACCACTTCGATCATCGCGTCTCTCGCAGGGCCCAGATATTTCCTCGGATCGATGACTTTCTCATCCTTGCTCAAGACTTCACGGATCGTTTGCGTAGCAGCAACTTGGTTCTCCGTGTTCACGTTAATCTTGCCTACGCCGCATTGAATCGCTTTGCGGATCGCTTCATCCGGAACCCCGGATCCGCCGTGCAGAACGATCGGTACCGGCACCTTGCTGGCCACTTCTTCGATGATATCGAAGCGGATATTCGGCTCGCCGGAGTACATGCCGTGCGCTGTGCCAACCGCAATCGCCAGTGCGTCCACACCAGTCTCTTCATAGAAACGAATCGCCTCTTCCGGCTTAGCCAATGTTGCGTCCGCCTCATCGACGCTGAGGTCATCCTCGACACCGCCGATCGTCCCCAGTTCACCTTCGACAGATACGCCCATCGCATGAGCTGCCTTGACGATCTCTCTCGTCAGGCGGATGTTCTCCTCTAGCGGATAGTGGGAACCATCGAACATCACCGAGGAGAATCCTGCGCGGATACAAGCCATCGCTACTTCGAAGCTGCTGCCATGGTCCAGATGCAGCGCAATCGGCAGCCCCGACTTCTTCGCAGCGGCTTCGGCGATCGCTACGGTAAACTCGATCCCCATGTACTTCAGCGCACCTTCACTCACCCCATATATAAAAGGCGAATTCAGTTCCATCGCGGCTTCCACGATCGCTTGCGCGAACTCGAGGTTGTTCATGTTAAATTGGCCTACTGCAAACTTCTTTTCTTTCGCTTTGGGAAGAAATTCATTCATGGATACTAAAGGCATAAAGTTTCCTCCGTTCTCCTACTAGGTTTACTGACACATTATAACACAACGTTATAAAAAAAACACTCAGGGGCATCACATGTCCCAAGGCAGATTTTGCATCGACTCAGAAGAAATTGTGACAGGCCCTCCCGAGGAAAAAAGCTCCTGAAAGGAGCTTTTGCTAGAGGTTATGCGATTAGACATTCACTGTGCGTTTAACCTGACATGCGACGCTTAGCAGACTCAGAAGGATCATGATGGAGCAGCTTGTTCACAGCGATGCGGAGTTCATCGATATCGAACGGCTTCGTAAAATGTGCCAGAGCCCCTAGCTCCATGGCTTCCTTGATCATATCCAATTCCCCGTAAGCGGTCATCATGATCACTTTGATCTCCGTATCGATCTTGCGGATCTGCTTCAAGATCTCCAAGCCGTCCATGCCGGGGATCTTCATATCCAACAACACGAGGTCCGGCTGTTTGTCCTTAACGATCTCCAGCGCCAGCCTGCCGTTGGAAGCCTGGAATGTCTCATATCCTTCGCTGTTGAACACTTCCATTAATAATACTCGGATTCCATTCTGGTCATCGACGATCAATAACTTCTTCTGAGCCATGCTTCCATCTCCCCCAGATTCAACTTCCGTTCATTTTTTTCAAGTTATATCATTCGTCACCAGAAGTTGTTTTCCTTCCGAGAATAGTAAATTAAGTTTCGCCGTCGTTTTCGCGCTTATTACATGACTGTGCTTGCCATCTGTTTCATATATTCAAAAACAGCCTTGACATATTCACGGAACAACGGCTGCGGTCGATTCGGCCGGGAGGTGAATTCGGGATGGAATTGAACGGCCAGGAACCACGGATGATCCGGCACCTCGATCATCTCCACGAGACGTCCATCCGGGGAAGTTCCTGTGATCCGAAGCCCATTCTTCTCTAATATCTCTCGATACTCATTGTTAAATTCGTACCGATGACGATGGCGTTCATAGACCAATTCATCTTGGTACGCTTGCATGGCCAGCGAACCTTCCACGATCTTGCACGGATACAATCCGAGGCGCATCGTGCCGCCGAGATCTTCAACCTCTTTCTGCTCCGGCAACAGATCGATCACCGGGTACGGCGTCGATGGATTAATCTCCGAACTGTTGGCATCTTTCAATCCAACAACAGAACGAGCGAACTCGATGACGGCCATCTGCATGCCCAGACAGATCCCGAAGAACGGGATACGCTGTTCGCGGGCATAGCGAATCGCTGAGATCTTGCCTTCGATGCCGCGATCGCCGAAACCGCCCGGCACGAGGATGCCGTGCACGCCTTTGAACAATTCCGCCGCATTCTCATCGGTAACGGATTCCGCATTAACCCAGCGGATCTTGACATCTACGTTATTGGCGATGCCGGCATGCTCCAGCGATTCCACGATGCTTAAGTAAGCATCATGGAGCTCAACATACTTGCCGACAATAGCGACTTCCGTTTGCTCCTTCGGCTGCTTGACTTTGTTTACGATCTCTTCCCACTCGGTCATATCCGCTGCCGGTTTGCCGCCGAGATTGAGATAGTTCACAACAAAATCATCCAAACCTTGGTCGCGGAGCATCAATGGAACTTCATACAGCGTCTCCGCATCGCGGCATTCGATGACCGCCTCCGGATCGATATCGCAGAACAGCGCAAGCTTCCGCTTCAGATCCTCGCTCAGCGCCTGTTCTGTACGGCAGACGATCACCGTCGGCTGGATCCCGATGCTCCGCAATTCCTTGACGCTGTGCTGCGTAGGCTTGGTTTTCATCTCTCCGGATGCTTTGATGTACGGGATCAATGTCACATGGATATACATGACATTCTCTCTGCCGATATCGCTCTTGATCTGCCGGATCGCTTCCAAGAAAGGCAGGCTCTCGATATCCCCTACGGTGCCGCCGATCTCCGTGATCACTACGTCGGACTGCGCTTCTTTGCCGGCACGGAAGACGCGCTCCTTGATCTCATTGGTGATATGAGGGATGACCTGAACGGTCGCTCCTAAGTATTCGCCGCGGCGCTCCTTGCTGATGACAGAAGAGTAGATCTTGCCGGTGGTGACATTGCTGTTCTTAGTCAGGTTAATATCGATGAAGCGCTCGTAGTGGCCCAGATCAAGGTCTGTCTCAGCTCCATCGTCGGTTACGAATACTTCGCCGTGTTGATAAGGACTCATCGTCCCTGGATCCACGTTGATGTATGGATCGAATTTTTGAATCGTGACTTTCAATCCCCTGTTTTTGAGCAGCCTGCCTAACGACGCTGCCGTGATGCCCTTTCCTAATCCGGAGACAACCCCGCCTGTTACAAAAATATACTTCGTCAACTTCAATACCCTCCAGTCATCATCGATGGTGCTCCATTAGCTTAATTATGAGTCAAAACAGGTGCAGACCTTACAAAGATCGAGCGGTCTAAGTCAAATAAAAAACAAAAAAAGTGTCCCTGTTAGGGGGCACTTTTTACTTATTCTAAACATATTCACGCTAAAAACATCATTCATCTCTTAAAGCCCATGCAATAGTTTACCTTGTGTCCATGGACAATGTCAAGCAATGACTTCATATGATCGATGTCCGTCTCTGTATGCTAATCATCAGCCGGAATGATCAGTCATCCACGGAATCAAAGTCCTCATCGATCTCGTCGAGCTCTTCATCAAAATCTTCTTCCTCACCCAAATCTTCATCGAGATCATCGAGCTCCTCGTCAAGCTCTTCGTCCTCATCGAACACGTCGTCATCTACGGAATCAAAGTCTTCATCATCGGACAAGAAATCCTCATCCTGTTCCTCTTCAAATAGTTCATCATCGATATCTTCATCATCGTCATCATTGATAATGCGCGGACGTGAGCCGCTGGCCAGATCATCCTGCTTATCAATGGGATACCAGCGTTTCAATCCCCATAGATTATTGCCTACACAAGCGAAACGGCCATCAATATTGATCTCCGTGTACAGCTGGGCGATGACCTCCATAACCTCTTCATCGGAGATTCCTTTGATCTTAGCGATCTCCTGCATGAGATCCCGGTAGTAAAACGGGGTGTTCGCGGCTTTCAAAATCTCAAAAGCCAGGTCTACCATCGGCATTTCCTTCGCGCGTTCCTCGGAAATCTTAAGCGTATATTGGCTCATGTCGTGCACTTCCCTTCAACAGCTTTATCCTTATATACACAGGTTAACACAACCTTGACCTTACAAGTATCAAAATAAGTAAACCTTATTTTGAACCAAATTGCAACCACTGCTGCCTCATCGCTGGACATTTTTTGAATTCCGCCAAACACGGATAAGCTGCCCCAAGCCCCGGCGCCCGGGGTCTAAGGCAGCTTCTGACTGTATCCGCGAGAGATCGTGACGGCCGGCAGGGATCACCGCATGCCGCACGCCAACGATGCTCTCAACCTATACATATGAATCCAGTCCTTAATTGACACTTACACCAGCCTAATTCTCGACAAAGTAGAGCGAACCGCCTATGCCGCCTGCACATCTCTCACATAAACTGTTTGTTATCTAGAACTGTCACCCAAGCAGGAGGGGTTCGTGCGTTGATGAAGACACAAAGAGCAGGCGGGATATCCTCACAATCCGAATATATCATCCCCCATTTCTGGGCGAGTGCCTTAGAGCTTCCCTTGCAGCTCTTCAGACAGCAGCCATGGCGGACACAGACTCCTTTCATCTCATGGGGAGCCAAATGCATCAGGGCCCATAAAGTGTGGAAGCATATTCCGAAGCGCAAGATTCACATCGCGATCATCGATACGGGGCTGGACTACTCACATAAGGATCTCGCCCGTACAACCGGAGCCGGCTACAATGTGCTGCACCCGGATTCTCCGCCCCATGATGATAACGGCCACGGCACGCATATCGCCGGCACCATCGCTGCGACCAATCCGGAGTCCGGCATGACCGGCACGGCCCCCCAGACGATCATCCATCCCGTCAAAGCCTTCGACCAGAGCGGATCGGCACGGATCTCCGATATCGTGAGCGGCATCGAATGGTGCATCAAAAACCGCATGGATATCATCAATATGAGCTTCGGTATGCAGCAAAGCAGCCCCTTGCTGCGCGATGCCGTGCGCCGCGCCGCTCGCGCAGGCATCATCATCGTCGCCTCGGCCGGCAATGACGGGAAACGGCGGGCGGATTATCCCGCCCGCTATCCCGAAGCAATCAGCGTAGGAGCTGCAACGCGTCAGGGCAAAATCTTGAACATCAGCAATCGGGGGCGTTACATCGATCTCTATGCCCCTGGAGAAGAAGTGGTATCCACTTGGCTTAACGGCCGTTACCATGCGCTCAGCGGCACTTCCATGGCTGCCTCCTATGTCAGCGGCGCCTGCGCACTGCTCTTAGCTGTCAAGCCCGGGCTGACCTCCAAACAAGTGAAGCGATTGCTGAAGAGAAGCCAAACACCGGTTTCGCCTGCCAAGAAGCAGGGCAAAACCGGTGTTGGTATCATCAATGTTCATCGGGCTGTGATGCGCCTATTAAACAAGAATCACATGCGTTCCGGAGCGGATACGCCAACCAGGCGCAGGACATTGCGCAGGACGGTGCGTACACAGAAGACCAAGGCAAGGCGCGCTTGAGTCTGGGCCTGATCCTCTGTGATGATGCGTTCGGCTTTGTAATAGCTGTGGAACATCGAGGCCAGCTCGAAGATATAGCGGATTAAACGATGCGGCGCGTAGAGTTCTGCTGCTTCCTTAACTTCTTGCGGCAGCTCGCCGAGCTTCTGAAGCAGTTCGAACTCCGTCTCCGTCTGGAGCCTCTCAAGTTCAATTCTCTCCAGCGGCAACAGCTGGATGCCCTGCTCTTCTGCCTGACGATAGATGCTGCAGATCCGGGCATGAGCGTATTGCACGTAGTAGACCGGGTTCTCATTGGACTGGGAAACGGCCAGATCCATATCGAAGTCGAGATGGGAATCGATGCCGCGCATCGTGAAGAAATAGCGGATCGCGTCCACCCCAACCTCGTCCATCAGGTCCTCCATCGTCACGGCCTTGCCCGTCCGCTTCGACATCTTGACCTTCTCGCCGCCTTGATACAAGCTGACCATCTGCGTGACGAGCACCGTCAGCCGCTCCGAAGGATAACCAAGGGCTTCCATCGCCGCTTTGACCCGCGCGATATATCCGTGATGGTCCGCGCCCCAGATATTGATGAGCTGGTCGAAGCCGCGGTTGAATTTGTTCTTATGGTAGGCGATGTCGGGCGTCAAGTAAGTGTAGGATCCGTCGTTCTTGACCAATACGCGATCCTTATCGTCTCCGTAAGGCGTCGTCTTCAGCCATACGGCTCCTTCCGCCTCATAGGTCTGTCCCTTATCCTTCAGTTCCTGCAGGACCGCTTCAACTTCTCCAGCTTCATAGAGAGCTGTCTCCGAAGTCCAGACATCGAAGGTCACCCGGAACCGCTCGAGATCTCGTTTGATCTTCGCCAGTTCTTGTTCCAGACCGAACTGGCGGAAATATTGCAACCGCTCCTCCTCCGGCCAGGAAAGATACTTATCCCCGTCCTGTTCAACCAATTGTTGAGCGAAACCGATGATATCGTCGCCGTAATAACCGTCCTCCGGCATCTCCGCCTCGATCCCGAGCGCCTGCTTGTAGCGGGCATCGATCGATTTGGCCAGATTCAAGATCTGGTTGCCGGCATCGTTGATATAATATTCCCGCGTTACATCATAGCCGGCAAAGTCGAGCACGTTGCACAGCGAATCGCCGAAGGCCGCTCCCCGAGCATGGCCGAGATGCAGGCTCCCCGTCGGGTTGGCGCTGACGAATTCCACCTGGATCTTCTTGCCCTCGCCGATGTTGATGCGGCCGTAATCATCGCCTTGTTCGAAGATCTGATTCACCACACCGTACAAGTAGCTCTTGTTCATGTAGAAGTTGATGAATCCCGGGCCGGCGATCTCGATCCGTTCGACGTATACCTCTTCTTTCCGAATGCGCTCAACGATGCTCTCCGCGATCGACCGAGGATTCTGCTTCGCCAGCCTGGTCAGCTGCATTGCGATATTCGTCGAATAATCCCCATGCACCTTCTCCCGAGGAGTCTCTAAGACGAATTCCGGCAGATTCTCTTCATCGACCAAACCCGCAGCGAGAACAGCTTGTCTGATCTCATCTACCAGGGCTTGTTTCACTTGCTCGATTACGCTCATATAGCTTCCTCCTGTATGTTTAACTTAAGGTTGAAAGTTCCTGCTGGTTCATCTGCTACATATAGTATATAGGACCACGCGGCCGTCCATCTACCATTCTGCTGTTCCAGCCGCATCGAGCGCGTGTCAGTAACGATCGGCAATGTGCCTGCAGGTGTTCGATGATGCCCCTTTCGCTTGTGATGCAGGACGAAGGTTTGCTCGGATTCGATCTCCCCGCGCCGCATGATCTTGATCTCCCGTTCCGACAGTTTGACTACCGTCCGCGTCATACCGCCCTGTTCATCCTGCTCCGTATATCTCACATATACAATTGAACCCTTCTGATACAACTCGCCCTTATAATCTTGCTCGATTTGCTCATCGTCCCATATGCTCACCAACTTGATATTGACGGGAAGCCGCTGCGACATGATCAGCCGTCTGCTCATCCCTTCACGAATCCGAGCAGCATCTCGCGGATCAGCTTGGCGGCGACGATGGCCGTCTGTTCCGTCGGATCGTAGATAGGTGCTACTTCCACAAGATCGCAGCCGACGACTCGCACATCGGAGCGAGCGATCGCATGAATGGCAGCCAGCAGTTCCTTAGAAGTGATGCCGCCTGCTTCCGCCGTTCCCGTCCCGGGAGCTGCGGATGGATCGAGCACATCGATGTCAATCGTAACATAGACCGGGCGACCCTTAAGGCTGGGCAAGACCCGCTCCAAAGGTTCTAACACATCGAAGGGATAGAAATGGCATTCGTGCCGTCCGTACTCGAACTCTTCCTTGGAACCGGAGCGGATGCCGAATTGGTAGATGTTCTTGCCGCCGATTAATTCGCAGGCCTTGCGCATCGGCGTAGAGTGGGAGAGCGGCTCTCCTTCATACTGGTCGCGAAGATCCGCATGGGCATCGATATGGATCACTGCAAGTTCAGGGTACCGTTTATAGACTTCCTGCAAGATGGGCCAAGTGACGAGATGTTCGCCGCCCAGGCCGACGATCAGCTTCCCGTCAGCCAGGGGTTTCCGTACATACTCAGCGATGAGCTCCAGGCTGCGCGCCGCATTCCCAAAGGGAAGCAGCAGATCGCCGGCATCCATGTACTTGATCTCATACAGCGTACGATCCAGGTAGGGGCTGTATTCCTCCAGCCCCACCGATGCTTCACGGATCCGCGCAGGACCGAACCGCGCACCCGGGCGGAAGCTGACGGTGAAGTCCATCGGCATGCCGTAGATCACCGCTTGCGCTTCATCATAATCTTCAGAACTGCAGATGAATACATTCCCTGAGTAAGCCTGATCCAATTTCACCGTTCATACAACCCTTCTCTAACCTAATGTTTAAGAATTCCTATCTTCCTGTATCCGAGTATGCCACATCCCGAACATGCTGCTCTTAGATGTCATCACATATCTGTTCTTGCTGCATCCCTTCTGTGCTGATGCTGCTGCGCTCGGGAATCTTAGACGGGATTACTTCAGCAGATCTTCTACAAACTTGGGCAGCACGAAACATGCCCGATGAAGACGAGGCGAATAGTACTTCGTGTCCATCTCAGGAATCGCCGATTCTTCGACCTCAAGCGGGTCGTACTTCTTGCTCCCCATCGTGAAGGTCCACATTCCGCTTGGATAGGTAGGGATATTCGCGGTATAGACGCGGACGATCGGGAACACCTCCCGCACATCGCGGTTCACGCTCTTGATCAGCTCTGCCTTGAACCACGGGTTGTCGGTCTGAGCGACGAAGATGCCGTCCTCCCGAAGCGCCTCGTAGATGCCTTGATAGAACCCGCGCGTGAACAGTTGCACCGCCGGTCCTACCGGTTCTGTCGAGTCCACCATGATTACATCATATTCGTTCTTATGATCATGGATATGCATATATCCGTCATTCACCAGCACCTCAACCCGCGGATCATCCAGCGCGCCGGCGATCCCGGGCAGGAATCTCTTGGAGTACTCGATTACCTTACCGTCTATATCAACCAATACGGCTTTCTCAACATCGGGATGTTTTAAGACTTCGCGAATCACTCCGCCGTCTCCGCCGCCTACAACCAGTACTCGGCGCGGATTCGGATGGGTGGCCAGCGCGGGATGCGCCAGCATCTCATGATAGACGAACTCATCTTTCTCCGTTGTCATAACCATGTCATCCAGCACGAGCATCCGCCCGAATTCCAAGGTATCGATGATCGCCAAGTCTTGATACTGGGTTTGCTCTCGTACGAGCGTCTCACGAACTTTGGCCGTGATGCCAAAGTGCTCGGTTTGTTTCTCTGTAAACCATAGTTCCATAGGCATTCCTCTTTTCTCTCCAAGATAGATATGTGATTAGTATACCAAGCATAAGCCGTCTAGATGCTTCGCAATAACATATGAAGTAATTATATTAAATCACAATAGAATTGCAATGTTTTTACATGAACAGGAATCGAAAAAATATCAGCCGCAGCAAGCTGCAAAATCATGTCGTGCGTATAGGACCTGGATATCCCTTCCATAATAAGAATACACTATGTGAACGGGAGGAGCAGAGTACGTGTCCAGAATGCTTCGGATGAAACGCACGGCGAAGAACAAGCATGCGAAGAACAAGACAACCGCAAAGTCCAAACTCCAACTGCTGAAGACCATCGCCTCGATCTCCTTTACACTGTGTGTACTCAGCATGATCTGTCTGTTCGGCTTCCTATTATATTTCAGCGCGCAGTCCCTCCCGGCAGCGAAGGTCCAGCAAACTTCCCAGATTCTCGATGCACACGGGCAGGTGATCGACATCCTCCATGCCGGGCAGCATCGGAAAATCGTTCGCTTGTCGGAGATCTCCGATGATTTGATCCATGCCGTCGTCGCCATCGAAGACCGGCGATTCTATGATCACTTCGGCATCGACCTGTACGGTGCCGCTCGTGCCCTGTGGGTGAATCTCCGGCGGATGGCCGCCGTGCAAGGAGCAAGTACGATCACGCAGCAATTAGCGCGCAATCTGTATCTCAACCATGAACGAACATGGGACCGCAAGATGAAAGAAGCGATCTATGCCCTGCAATTGGAGATGAACTTCAGCAAGGATGAGATCCTCGAACTATACTTAAATACGATCTATTTTGGCCACAGTTTATATGGGATCGAGACCGCAGCGCAGGCTTACTTTGGCAAGTCTGCACGTGACCTGACCTTAGCTGAGAGCGCTCTGCTGGCCGGTGTGCCGAAGGGAGCGCTGTACTATTCTCCCTACTACAATCCCGACAATGCGAAGAAACGCCAGAAGCTCGTTCTGGATGCGATGGTTGAAGCCGGCATGATCACCCGCGAGGAAGCGGAGGCAGCATATGAGGAAGAACTCGTCTACCAACCGCTGCCGGAGGAGCGGCTTTCACCGGCTCCCTATTTTATAGATTATGTCAAACAAACCGCGGTACAGAAGCTGGGCATCAGCCAAGAGCAGCTTTACGGGGGCGGCATTAAGATCTATACAACATTAGATCCCCATATGCAGCGCGCTGCAGAACAAGCCATCGCTGATCATCTGCAGCATTATCCCGATCTGCAGGCTGCGCTTATCGCACTGGATCCGCGAACGGGCCATATCAAAGCGATGGTCGGCGGCCGCGACTACAAGGTGAATCAATATAACCGCGTCTTCGCCGCCAGCCGGCAGCCGGGTTCAGCCTTTAAGCCCATCATGTATCTGGCGGCTTTGAGGCAAGAAGGATTTAACGCGCTCACCCGCTACCGCAGCGAGCCGACGACGTTTACTTATGACGAAGGGCGCAAGACCTATACGCCGAGCAACTTCGGCAACCAATATGCCAATGAGGAGATCACGCTGCGGCAAGCGATTGCAAAGTCCGATAACATCTATGCCGTCCATACGATCATGGAGATCGTTCCGGAGCGGGTCATCGAAACCGCACGCCAGCTCGGCATCACCAGTCCCCTGCAGCCCCTGCCCTCCTTGGCGCTCGGCGCTTCGCCGGTCAGTCCCTTTGAGATGGCAGCGGCATACAGCGTCATCGCTAATCAAGGAGTGCGCATGGCGCCGACGGCGATCCTGCGCATCGAGGATGCTCGCGGCCGTATCTTGTATGAGAACCAGCCTGATGCTGAGCAGGTGATTGAACCCGCATATACCTATGTGCTGACCAAGCTGATGGAGAGCGTGTTCGAACCCGGGGGGACCGCAGCCAGAGTAGCGCATGTCTTGAAGCGGCCGACGGCCGGCAAGACAGGGACGACGAACTCCGATGCGTGGATGGTTGGATTCACGCCGGAGCTGACTGCGGCGGTGTGGATCGGTTACGATCGGGATCGAACGATCTCCTCCGCGGAGGCATCCCGGGCTGCGCCGATCTTCGCACAGTTCATGGAGGAATCCCTGAAGCACGTGCCGCCCAAGTTATTCCCCGTCGCTCAAGGGGTCATCTCCCTGTATGTCGATCCAACCAGCGGTACGATCGCCACGCCCAAGTGCGGAGAACATGCCCGGCTGGAGTATTTTGTGAAGGGAAGTGAACCAGGCGAATTCTGCTCTGAACATACGGCGGAGCAAGATCGCGATGACCTTCTGGAGCAGCATGAATCCGAAGGTGCGGAGCAAGAACGCCGGTCCTGGTGGGAAGATCTCAAAAGATGGTGGTTTAGATGAGGATACTTCTTCGGATACCGTATGTTCGCTTTGCGAAACTGTAACGCTGGCTGAAAGGGATCGATGGAAGGAAAATTAAACCACGAAGCGGGGAACTGCAATCACAGCACCCCCGCTTCTTTCATTTCATGTTGATCGCCCGCACGCGCACGCGATGCGCCCCTTCCGCCGCTGCTCCATCCCCTTCCTAAGTTGGATCAGATGCCAACATGTCTTTCAATTCCTGCGGCGAGCGTTCCCACCACTCTGCATTGTGCTCGATCAGCACCTTCTTAAGCAGCTGGCGTTCTTTGGCGCCAAGCCCATCCAGGATATACTTCCGCTTCAGTGCACGATCCATCTGATTGACGTGGTCGGCCAGGATCTTCCACCCGCGGCGGGCTTCGCTGTCGATCAGCATCTCACAAGCCGTTACTCCGCCGTAGAAGGCACCGCGTTCATCGCGATCCACAGCAACCCAGACAACCCACACTTGTCTGCCGTTAGGGACGTCATTTTTGTCCATGGAAAATTTAATCCGCCGCTCCACTTTGCTCTTAGCATGAAGGGCGCCGATATCGATATAAGCCTCATCCCCGTCGATGATGATGCTCGACAGGTTGCTGAGATCGATCGAGCCTGCGCCGAAACCTCTGTGGTTGACTTTATTGCTTACGATATTTAAAGAAATTTGTTTCTTTCCCGTCTCCATAAACGCGGATTCACCTCATTCTTCTGCATCGTTCTATACCGATTATATGCATTATATCACATCTGTAACTAAAACCAGCGGTCGTGCCCCTGCTTTCCACATGTTCTCCGACTTTACGTGCAACATCCGACTTCAGCCTTCAAACAGATCGTCTCTTAAGAGGCTCTGCCTGCCATTTGGGACAAAGAGAAATATTCGGCCAAGTCCCCACATATACATGCAGTAGATGCTTGTCAACGGGAGGAACCTGGCCATGAACTTACGTCTAAATCGCCGAAACATCGGCTTCTTGCCTGTGTTGTTATCCGCATTGTTCTTCATCATCGCACTCGCAACCATTCCTGGACACTTCCCGGGCGGTTTGAACAGCGCCTTTGTTCACATGGATCCAAGCAGGGGTTCCGCACCCGCACCGCCCCATGGCATCGGCAGTCCGGAGGCTGTCCAGGAGAATCCAGAGCCGAAGAACGAGCCCCTGAGCGATCGGCTCGTCGAATACCATATCAACGTTCAATTGGATGCCGATGAACACAAACTGCATGGCTTGCAGAGCATCACATGGCGTAACCCCGGAAGTCAGTCGGTGCAAGAGTTGTATTTTCATCTCTATCCGAATGCTTTCCGCAGCAGCAATACGACCTTCAATCGAGAATCCGGCGGCAAGCTGCGCGGCCAGCCGATGACTGAGGAGAGCTACGGTTACATGGAGATTCTTAAGGTGCAGTACAGCGATGGTCAGGATCTCAGCCATACGATGCGATACATCCAACCCGATGACGGGAATCCGGAAGACCAGACGCTGATGAGGATCAAACTCCCCGCCTCGGTTGCACCGGGCGAGACGGTCACCCTGCATATGGAATTCACCGTAAAACTGCCTTATGTGTATGCACGAATGGGTTATGCCGGTGATTTTGTCATGGCGGGCCAGTGGTTCCCGAAGCTGGCGGTCTATGAGCCGAAGGGGCGGCGGGGACACAAACAAGACACCTGGAATCTGCATCAATACCATGGCAATTCAGAGTTTTATGCTGACTTTGGCACGTACAACGTGAAGATCGATGTGCCGGCATCCTATCTTGTAGCTGCCACCGGTTTCCCCGTGAACACCGTCCAGGATGACGGCAGCAGGCGGCAGTATCACTACTATGCCGAGGATGTGCATGATTTTGCTTGGGCGGCTTCGCCGCATTTCATCTATGCGGAGGAGGCCTATTCCACTAGCCAGATCCCCGGTGTGAAGATCAAGCTCTATCTGGATCCGAAGCACGCGCACTTGGAGAAAAGATACTTCACCGCGGTCAAACGCGCCCTCTCGAGTTTCAGTGAATGGTACGGTCCGTATCCGTATTCCACGCTGTCAGTTGTCGTGCCGCCGGAAGGCGGTAACGGCGCCGGAGGGATGGAATATCCCACGCTGATCACCGCCTGGGCAGCGAAGGACGAAGATCCCGGCGATGAGCTGGAACGGGTCATCGTGCACGAGATCGGTCACCAGTTCTGGTACGGCATGGTGGCGAACAATGAATTCGAAGAGGCTTGGCTGGACGAGGGCTTCACCACCTATGTTGAGGAGAAGGTGATGGAGAGCGAATATGGGCTGTCACGCAGCCTGCCGATCTTGTCCAGCTATATCACCGATCCTGCTCCGCTGAAATTAAATGCTTGGGAATACCGCAGCCATGAGGTTTATGCCGAGAATGTCTATACGCGGGCAAGTCTCGTCCTGCGCGATATCGAGGAGACGATCGGCACGAAGAAGATGCAGCAAGTGCTGCGGACTTACTTTCATCGCTGGAAGTTCGATCATCCGAGCACGCGAGACTTCCAGCAAGTCCTGCAGGATGTGACCCATCGCCGCTGGGATGCTTACTTCAAACAATTCGTCTACGGGGGCATGATGATCGATTACGCGGTAAACGGCGTCCACACCTATGAGACGGAACTGAACGGCACGCGGACTTATGAGACGCGCATCCATCTGGAACGTCTGGGCGGCGCCCATCGCCCCGTTGAGATCGCCGTCAAGCTGACCGACGGGGCTGTGATGAGGGAGAGCTGGGGCGGGATCGAACAGGAGACGGTGCTGACGCTGCGCTCCGAACAGCCGGCCGCTTGGGTGTTGATCGATCCGGATTTTAGACAGATTCTGGAGAACCGCCGCTATAACAACTTCATGAAAGCCGAGATCCCTGCGCAGGACGAAGTCCGGTGGCCTTATGGAATATCGACGTTCATCGAGCTGGTCATGCAGCTCTTCGCTTGGTGAAGAAAGGTTGGTGGAAGCACATGCTTGATTCGATGAGATATGGACTTACGGTCGTCAGCCGCCGGTCATTGATCGTCCTGGTCTTATTCTTATATGAGATGGTATGGGGGTTCATCCTCTATCGGTATGTCAAATCCGTCGTTCTCCCGCTCCTGTACCGCTATCCGGGAACTGAGGCGCCGGATTGGGCGATGCTGTATTGGATCGAAGGCGAATTCCGCCTGCTGAAGACGGATCTCGCCGATCCATACTTATTGGCGATCCTTGCAATCCTGGCTGGGCGGATGCTGCTCACGCCGTTCATCAATGCAGGTCTCTATCACGCCGTGCATCAAGTATCCATAGACCAGTGGCGGGCCTTCATTACGGGTATCACCAATTACTGGGGAAGATTCTCAATCCTGTACGTCCTCCAGATGCTGATCTCATGGGCGCCGCTGGCTTGGATCATTCCCTCCTTCACGGGCAGCCTGCTGTCCGGAACCCTTGGCACAGCACAGCTGTTGGATTACGGATTGCTTCTGCTTGCATTGCTCGCTTATATCTGTTTGGTCCGTCTGGCCTTTATGTATATCCAATTCGCTGTAACCGCCGGGGAGTCATGGTTCGCTGCTGTTGCGGCATGGCTTAGATCCTTGTTCCCGGTACTGGGATTGTCGCTTCTCATCCTCCTGCTGGCTATGGTCACCCAGGGGCTGATCTCTGCTGCATCGATGTGGCGGGCCGGGCTCACGGCACTGATCCTATATCAAGCCTCTCCTCTCCTGCGCATCTTCTTCAAGATGTGGGAAATCTCATCGCAGCACGACTTATGGACTAAGATAAGAAAATAATCGCACGGAACGTTCAAGTTTCTCGCTCCTTTGACCGATATATTACATAAGGGATGTCGTCAGTGCAGGATTCATGGAGATTCATGTCGAAAATGAAGACCAGACTGTACGGGATCCAGAGGGTATCGATGCCGCATATGGTCATATCGTTGAAGGAGTGTACATGATGAAAAGTTCCACAATATACGGACTCATACTCGGTGTTATCTCAGTAGGCGTCGGGATGTTACTGAAAGGCGCTAGTCTGTCATCGTTGCTTAACGCACCAGCTTTGTTGATCATCTTCGGAGGAACAGCCGCGGTGCTGTTGACGGCGTATCCATTTAGTTCTCTTAAGAAATTACCCGTTCTGATCAAGATCGCCATCGCCGAACCGAAGCTGCTTTCCAAGCAGGAAGTGATCCAGCTCTTCACAGAATGGGCGACCATCACACGCCGCGAAGGGCTGCTTGCCTTGGAAAGCCATGTCGATGAGATCGACGACGAATTCCTGCGGAACGGCATGCGCATGATCATCGACGGCAATGATCATGATTTTGTACGCGATGTGCTCTTAGAAGATATAGCGGCTATGGAAGAGCGTCATCGCAACGGCGCCGCGATGTTTACATCTGCTGGAGCAGCAGCACCGACATTGGGTGTACTGGGTGCAGTTGTCGGACTCGTTGCAGCGCTGTCCCAAATGGAGGATGTCGCCTCCCTAGGGGCATCGATCGCCGCAGCGTTCATCGCTACGCTGTATGGGATTTTCTCCGGCTATGTCCTCTGGCATCCGATCGCGACGAAACTGAAGCAGATCTCGATGCGGGAAGTCGAATTGAAGATGATGATCGTCGAGGGATTGCTCTCCATTCAGTCCGGTGTGTCGACGTTAGCGATTCAGCAAAAACTCTCTGTATTCTTATCACCAGCAGAACGCCGGGGGGATGAGGAGGGTGCGAGATATGCGCAAGAAGAAGCGAACTAACCAAGAGGAACACATCGACGAGACTTGGCTCATCCCTTATTCAGACTTATTGACCCTTCTTCTCGCGCTGTTCATCGTACTCTTCGCTTCCAGTATCATCGATCAGAAGAAACTGGAACAGATCGGAGCATCCTTCTCCGATGCCTTCAATACCGGCGTCGGTTTCTTCACGAACACCGGCAACTCGCTCATCGAGCTGCCCGAACAGCTCAGCGCCATCACCGAACGGGAGCGCAATACCTCCGCTGCCTCCAGAGAGGGAGAGGTGGACGAGGACGATGTCAAAGCCTACCTCGCTAAGAAGCTCGCGGAAGAGACGCAGCAACTCAGTGAACTGAAGATGGAATTGGATATCTACATTCAAGAGAGCGGCTTGGACTCACAGCTTAAGACCACCCTGAACAACCATCAACTGCTGATCACATTCAGCGATACGGCCCTCTTCGATCCCGCAAGCGCTGATCTCAAGCCGCAGGCCGAACAACTGGCCCGGTCGATCGGCGAGATGCTGGCCAAGTATCCGGATTATGCGATTATGGTTTCCGGACACACTGACAATGTGCCGATCAACAATTGGCGCTACCCGTCCAACTGGGAGCTGAGTACAGCGCGCGCAGTGAACTTCATGAAAGTCCTGCTCGAATCGGATATCGATCCATCCAGAGTGAGCGCAGCGGGTTACGGAGAATACAACCCGGTTGCGGACAATGATACGCCTGAAGGGCGGGCGGCCAATCGCCGGGTTGAGGTATCCATCGTGCGCAACTACCTGACCCAGCAATTAACCGAGGCGATTCTGGAGGGAAGCAATTAACCCGAACCTATTCTTTAAGATGGATCTGCAGGGATAGATCTATCATCTATAATTAACAACCTGCCCACACAACCAGCGTAATACAATATGAAAGCAGCTCATCCAACCGGATGAGCTGCTTCTTCATTACAGCTTGTTGATTTGTCTGTCAACTGATCACCACTCGATTATCTGCCGAACAATATGCTCATATACGGCGAGTCGATCGGAATCATGATGACCGGTTCTCCTTCGAAGGTTGTTACGTAACTTTGCAACGTCCGGTAGAGACGATAGAACTCCGGATCCTTGCTGTAAGCTTCGTTATAGATTTTCGCGGCTTCCTGCTCCCCTTCCGCGATAATCTGTTTCGCCTTCGCCTCAGCCTCGGCGATCAGCTCGATCGCTTCGCGGTCGGCGTTGGACGTGATCTTCAGCTTCTCCTCTTCCCCTTCGGACAGATAACGCGTCGCCATTGCCTTCCGATCGGAAATCATGCGGTTATAGACGGACTGTTTGTTCTCTTCAGGCAGGTCTGTGCGCTTGATTCGCACATCCACGATCTCGATGCCCAGCTGTCCCAGAGCCAAGGATACCTCCTCGGTAATCTCCGCGTTCAGATTGCTTCTGGCAGTATTCTCACTGATGATATCCCCGTACTCGATCTGTGACAGCTTACGGCGGACGGTGCTGTATACAGCGTTTTCGATCCGTTCGGTGGCGATGCTGATCTCCCGGACTGTACGCAGAAACTGGTTCGGATCCGAGATCCGCCATACCGTGTAGTTATCGACGATGATCGGTTTCTGGTCCTTCGTCAGGATGTTGCTAGGCTGGCTGTCATACACCATCTGATACTTCGGAAGGGATTTCGTCGTTTGCAGGAACGGCACCTTCACATGAAGTCCTGCATGCTTAACGATTCGTACCGCTTCGCCGAATTGCATGACGGCTTCGTATTCGTCTTCCTTGACGATGAAGAGCGAACCGCTGCCAAGAACAACAGCCAGTAAGACGATGATCACAGTGGAGATTAATCCTTTCTTCAATTGTTATTCCCCCCTGTCCGGCTGTTTCGCATCAGTTCATTTAACGGCAAGTAGTTTACGGTATTCCCGGACGAATCCGTGATGAAGATCTTCGCATTCGGGAGGATCTTCTCCAAGGTCTCAAGCACCAGACGCTCGCGGGTCACCGCTGGATTGTTCGCGTACTCTACATAGATCGCATTAAACTGCGCCACATCCCCCATCGCGTTTAAGATCCGCGATTGTTTCTGTGCTTCTGCTTTCTCTATGAGCGCCTGTGCTTCCCCGCGCGCCTTAGGAATACGTTCATTGCGGTATTCATTCGCTTCGTTGATCTTCGTATTTTTCTCTTCACGCGCATTTGTTACCTGAGCGAAGGCCGATGCCACCTCGCCCGGCGGCGGCTCGATATCCTGGAACTTCAGGTCGACGACGAAGATCCCTGTCTCATACTTGCTGAGGGTATCGATGAGCAGTTCCTTCGCTTGCTGCTGGATCACAGCCTTCCCCTCGGTAATCGCGAAGTCCAGCTGAGTGGATCCTATAATCGAACGAATGGCGCCCACGGCGGTATTTCTCAGAAACTGCTCCGCGTTATCGATATTGAATAGATACTTCTTAACATCCGTGATCTGCCATTCAACAACAGCATCGGCGGACACGATGTTCTCGTCCCCGGTGATCATATAAGCTTCATCTTCGACGATAATCGTCTGTCCTCGTTCTTCTCTATAGCCGATCTCCATGCGCTGCACGATCTTGGCCGGAACCAATACAACTTCCTCGATCGGACTCGGCAGCTTAAAGTGAAGACCCGCCTCTTCCACCGTCTTCGTATACTTTCCGAAGGTCAGAACCGCCGCCTTCTCATGCTCCTCGACGGTGTAGAACATCGTCGACCCCCACAGCAGGAGCAAGAGTGCAATCGCCGCGATGATGATGTACTTGATCATCTTCGGCGACAGCTGGGGAAGGTCCGGTCTCTGTCTGGAATCCATATCCATATACGTAACTCCTCTCTAGATTTATCTGCATAAGATATGCACGGTAATACGCACAAATGACCCAAACGTTTCAAAAAAACGTTAGACACTCCATCTATTATCCCTATCGGACGAATCTCCGACAAGGTGATTTCTTATGGAATCTTTGATTTATTCGCGGGATGAAAAGTTAGGTTGGATGTTTGTACATGCATCGATCGAAACATACGAGCGAATTCGTCAATCACGCGCAAAAAGGCGGCTGAGACGTTAACCGCCGCCTCTGCCGCCTTGTGCAGATCTTGCCTGTTTGCTGCAGTTTATCTTACAGGGAATGGATAGGACGACCAAGCGCGACTTCCGCCGCCTCCATCGTCATCTCACCCAGAGTCGGATGCGCATGGATCGTCAACGCGATATCCTCCAGCGTTGCGCCCATCTCAATCGCCAGAGCCATCTCCGCGATGAGGTTAGAGGACTCGGCACCAACGATATGCGCTCCCAGTACGAGATCCGTTTCCTTATCGGCTACGATCTTCACGAAGCCGTCGGAAGCATTCATCGTCTGTGCACGGCCGTTAGCACCGTACATGAACTTGCCGACTTTGATCGCTTTGCCTTGTTTCTTAGCTTCCGATTCGCTCAGGCCGACACTTGCGATCTCAGGATCGGAGAAGCAGACACTCGGCACTACTTTGTAGTCGACGGCACTTGGCAGGCCTGCGATGACTTCTGCTGCTACCTTGCCTTCATAGGATGCCTTGTGAGCCAATGCCGGTCCTGCGACGATATCACCGATCGCATAGATGTTCGGGATATTCGTGCGGCATTGCTTGTCGACTTCGATCAGGCCGCGCTCTGTCATCTTGATGCCGATCGTATCAAGTCCCATGTTGTCGGTGTTCGGACGGCGGCCGACGGTGACAAGGACATAATCAGCCGTTACTTGCTTCTGTTCACCGTTTACCGTATAGGTAACCGTGACTTCATCGTCGGTTTGGTCCGCCTTATCTGCCATCGCATCGGTGATGACTTCGACATCATATTTCTTTAGATTTCTTGTTACGAGACGCGTCAGATCCGCATCGAATCCCGGCAGAATCGAGGAGGAACCTTCAAGTACGGTAACCTTGGAACCAAACTTCGCGAAGGTTTGACCAAGTTCGATGCCGATGTAACCGCCGCCGATGACGACGAGACGCTTCGGAACCTCGGTCAGCGAGAGAGCTTCCGTCGAGGAGATGATGCGTCTGCCGAACGGGAAGGTCTTCAGCTCAATCGGACGGGATCCCGTTGCGATGATGCAATGGTTGAACTTATAGCGGTGGCCCTCGTCCTCATTGGAGACGCTGACGATATTCTCGCCGATGAAGAATACCTCGCCTTTCATGAACTCGACTTTATTGCCTTTGAACAGGGAGCGGATGCCGCCTGTTTGCTTCGCGATGATATTGTTCTTGAATTCTTGAACCTTAGCGAAGTCCAGTTTGACGCTCTCAGCGATCACGCCCATCACGTCACTGTTCTTCGCTGCTTCGTATTGGTGAGCAGCTGTGATCAGTGCCTTGGAAGGGATGCAGCCGCGGTTCAGACATACGCCGCCGACTTCATCCTTGTCTACACAGAGCACGGATTTGCCCAGCTGCGCGGCGCGGATCGCAGCTACGTATCCGCCTGGACCCGCACCAACGACTAACACATCCACTTCATTGACAAAATCGCCTACGACCATGGGTTAACCCTCCAATGCTAACAGCCCTGGCTCTTCCAGCAACTGTTTGATGTAGTTCATAGCGTTCTGTGCTGTTGCCCCGTCGATCAGACGATGGTCGAAGCTTAGAGACAATGCCAGCACCTTGCCCGGAACAACCTCGCCGTTGCGGACAACCGGTTTGTCCATGATGCGTCCTACGCCGAGGATCGCAACTTCCGGCCAGTTGATAACCGGTGTGAAGAACATGCCGCCTGCCGAACCGATATTCGAGATGCTGATCGAGCTGCCTCTCATCTCAGCCGGTGCGAGCTTGCCTTCACGTGCGCGAACAGCCTTGTCGTTGATCTCAGCAGCGATCTGCCAGATCGACTTCAGGTCCGCATCTTCGATGACCGGCACGATCAAGCCGTTATCCGTATCTGTAGCGATACCGATGTTGTAGTATCTCTTGTATACGATCTCGCCCTTCTCATCGTCGATGGACGCATTCAGCGCCGGATATTGTTTCACCGCAGCTACCAGAGCCTTGACGATGAACGGCAGGTATGTGATCTTGATGCCCTTCTTCTCACCGATCGCCTTCGCCTTCGTGCGCAGATCCACGAGCGCCGATACGTCCACTTCATCCATGATCGTCACGTGAGGCGCGGTGTATACGGATTTAACCATCGCATTAGCGATAACTTTGCGCACGCCCTTAAGCGGTACGCGCTCTTCGATGCGCTGGCCAGGAGCAACCGGTGCGAATGCCGGAGTTTGTGCCGCCGCTGCACCTGCTGTTTGACCGCCTGCCAGGTAAGCGTCGACGTCTTCCTTGGTGATGCGTCCGTTCTTGCCGGTACCCGTCACATTAGCCAGCAGAACATTCTTCTCACGAGCATACTTGCGCACAGCAGGAGTTGCCAGGATCTCTCTGTTGTCAGCGAGCGCCGCAGTTGCTGCCGGAGCAGCTTCTGCTGCTGGTGCTGCAGCAGGTGCTTCTGCCGCTGCCGGTGCTTCCGTCTTAGCCGGTTCCGGTGCAGCAGCCGGCTCTTCAGCTGGTGCATCCTGCACAGGCACATCGCCTTCTGCATCGAATACAGCAACGACTTGACCAACCGTTGCCACAGAACCTTCTTCAACTTTAATCTCTAATACTTTACCTGAAACCGGGGATGGAACTTCAACAACCGCTTTGTCATTCTGAACTTCCATGATGATGTCGTCTTCTTGGACGGAGTCACCTGGTTTGATATGCCAGGTGACGATCTCGCCCTCATGCAGACCTTCCCCAAGTTCAGGGAATCGATATTCGAAAGTCGCCACTTGAACTACCTCCTTAGGTCTCTAAAGTCCCTGATTAGAAATCCAAGACTTGCTTTAATGTATCGACGATCCGTGCTGCATTCGGCACCCACTGATCTTCTATCAACGGGAATGCGAGGACCGTATCCGGCGGCGCGCAGCGCAGTACAGGAGCCTCAAGGTGCAGGATCGCTTTCTCATTAATCTGTGCAATAACTTCAGCAGCTACACCAGCTGAGCGTTGTGCTTCCTGAACAACGATCGCACGGTTCGTCTTCTTCACAGATTCAATGATCGTCTCTACATCGAGCGGACTTATCGTGCGGAGGTCGATGACTTCCACGGACACGCCGCGTTCTTCTTCGATGATCTTCGCAGCTTCCAGGGAAGTATGAACCATCGCGCCATAGGTAATGATGGTAACATCCTTACCTTCTTTGACCACGTTCGCCTTGCCCAACGGAATCGTGTATTCGCCCTCTGGCACTTCGCCTCTGATAGAGCGATACAGCTTCAGATGTTCTACGAAGAACACCGGATCGTTGTCGCGGATCGCCGAGATCAAGAGCCCCTTAGCGTCATAGGGATTGGAAGGTATGACGACCTTGATTCCCGGTGTTTGCGCCAGCAGTCCTTCCAATGCGTCAGAGTGAAGTTCTGGGGACTTCACGCCGGCACCGTACGGCGTGCGGAATACGATCGGCGCATTGTAGCGTCCGCCGGAGCGGTAACGCAGACGCGCAGCTTGTGCCACGATCGAGTCCATAACCTCGAAGATAAAGCCGATGAATTGAATCTCTGCAACCGGGCGGAAACCTTGCACACCCAGCCCTACTGCCAGTCCGCCAATACCGGATTCAGCAAGCGGTGTATCGAATACACGGTGTTCACCGAATTCCTTCTGCAAACCTTCGGTCGCGCGGAATACGCCCCCGACCTTACCAACGTCTTCACCGAATACAAGAACCGTCGGGTCACGTCTTAATTCCGTACGCAGCGCATCGGTAATCGCTTGGATCATTGTCATTTGTGCCATGATTACTTATCCCCCTTAGCTGCATAAAGTGCTTTCTGTTCCTCAAGAACAGGCGGAGTAACTTCGAACATGCTGTCGATCAGACCTTCGATCGTCATCTTCGGAGTTTGCTCGGCTTTCTTGATCTCCTCGTTCACGATTGCGCGAGCTTCCTCCATGACCTTCTGCTCTTCTTCTTCACTCCACAGTCCTTTGGACTCCAGATATTTTCGCATGCGAATAAGCGGGTCGATGCTCTCCCATTCGCCTTGCTCATCTTTCGTACGATACTTCGTCGGATCATCCCCGGACATGGAGTGAGGACCGAAACGGTAAGTGACGGTCTCGATCAAGGTCGGACCTTCGCCGTTGCGAGCGCGTTCTACAGCATCAGAAGCCGCCTTGTATACAGCCAGAGCATCCATACCGTCCACTTGGATTCCATGGATTCCCGCAGCAACCGCCTTCTGAGCGATCGTCTCTGCCTTCGTCTGCTTGGAACGAGGTGTGGAGATCGCATATTGGTTGTTCTGAACCACGAATACAACAGGCAGGTTGAAGACCCCTGCGAAGTTCAAGCCTTCATAGAAGTCGCCTTGCGAGGAACCGCCGTCGCCGGTGTAAGTCATCACGACGTTCTTCTGATTCTTCAGCTTGAAGCCCATCGCTACGCCTGCCGCTTGCACGATCTGTGCACCGATGATAATCTGCGGCAACAGAGCGTTTACGCCCTCTGGGACCTCGCCGCCGTGCTGATGACCGCGGGAGTAGAGGAAGGTTTGATACATCGGATAGCCGTGCCAATAGATCTGCGGCATGTCACGATAACCCGGCAATACAAAATCTTCCTTCTGGAGAGCATATTGGGTAGCGATCATGGAAGCTTCTTGTCCCGATACGGGAGCGTAGAAGCCCAGACGCCCTTGACGCTGCAGGCTGACGGCGCGTTTGTCCCATGCACGGGTGAATACCATGCGGTACATGATCTCACGCAGCTGATCGTCGGTTAGATCCGGAACCATCTCTTCGTTGATGATTTTGCCCTCAGGAGACAAGACCTTCAGCATCTCGACGGGTTCCAGCTTGACATAGTAGTCCTTGCTCGATACTGCCTTTGCCATGTGATCACCTCTAAACATATTTTCCTATCTGTAAACTGTTATAGTAATTTAATCACCCTGTTATAAACTGTTTTGATGATTAAATCGTTAATTTTTCTGCATTTTATTGATCTGCTGGATTATAACAGGTACATTAATTATATAATACAGTTTAAAAATAATCTATAGTTTTTTAGAACAATTTTAAGATATATCGGAGGGACGAGCATGAGCTATGAGAAATATTACAAGCGGACCATCGTAAAAGAAAGCCTTTACTCAACGGCATTGGGCGAAGAACGATCGCTTCGCATCTTTCTGCCGCCTGGTTATAACGAATTAGCATCCTATCCTGTTATTTATTGTCAGGATGGAGAGCAATTTTTTAACTACGGCAGAATCGCCACAACGGCGACACGCCTCATCCTGGATGAGGGCATCGATCCGTTCATCATCGTCGGTGTGGATGTGAACCTGAAGATGAGGACCGACGATTATGCGCCCGAAGGCAAGCGTTTCAACCGCTACCTGCAATTCTTCGCAGAAGAGATGCTGGACTTCGTTGAGAATCGCTATGCGGTGCGTACGACGGCAGACGAACGCATCTTAGCCGGAGACTCCCTCGGCGGTACGGTTTCCCTGCACATAGCGCTGGAACACCGGGATGAGTTCCGTAAAGTCCTGTCCTTGTCCGGCGCCTTCCTCACGAGCACGCAGCAAGCGATCGCAGAAGAGTCGGATCTGTCTTGGCTCAGCATCTACCAATTGATCGGATTAGATGAACAAGCCGTACAGACGGACCGCGGCACCTTCGATTTCCTTGCGGCCAATCGCAGCGTCCGGCAGATGCTCAGCGAGCGGAAGGCTGATCTTTGGTATGAAGAGAAACCCGGCGAACATCTCTGGGGCTTCTGGCAGAAAGAACTGGAACACGGCCTGCGCTGGCTTCTGGCCCGTTAACGATCATACCGCTGCCGCATGAGCTGCATCTGCTCTCTGACTCCTGCCGCATATTCCTTCAGCAGATGATTGCCGTCCATGCCGCCCCATTGCCGCAGCTTTCCATAGAGGCTCTCCATGAATCCCTTAACGGTAACACGGGAGGTCAGCTCATGCAAGCTTGCCATCTTCTCAGGATCAACCTGCAGCGCTCCGAGACAGGATGCGCCTCCTGCGGCCAGCTCGTAGAATTCCCGGGCGATGTTTCCCGTGTACGAACCGATCCCTTCGACGATGATGAAGGCTTGCAAGCTGTATGCGGTTAATTGCCTGCGCTGCGCGATGCCGCAGAACTTCTGCCCGCGGATGCTCAGATCATAATCACCCGGACAATAGGAGCCGACGACCTCGCCGCGATCGAAGCTGACGCCGAGCGGCAGCAGAACCTGTGCGATAAAATCCGCCATCCACGAGAAATCATCATAGATATCCAAAGTGCCTGCCCGCCGGGGCAAGAGCACTGAGATATTCACTACGCCGTCATGCAGCGGAACAGCAGCCCCGCCGGAATTGCGTACGATCGCAGAATACCCCCTTGCCCGCAGCTGCTCTAAAGCTTGTCCCGCATAGGGCAGCCTGCGATCCCTAAGGCCGGCTATGAACGCCCGTGTATGCCTCCATATATGGATGACCGGCTCCTTCGTCTTGCCGACGAGGGGCATCATCACCTCTTCAAAGGCAAAAGGCCATAGCGCATCTCCTTCTAATATCCCCTGATCAACAACGAAAAAATTCTCCTTCTGCAACCGCTCCATCCGTAACCTTCCTCCTGACCATGTAAGTAGCAAAATGATTATATCGCATATGCAGGATCCTCTCAAAAATCTAAGGTCTGGTAAGGATTTCAAGCAATTTCGGGGAGGATTTGTGTCTGTCGAATCGAATATTTACATTCAAACTATTATCGAAATTGGAGTTGATCCTACATGAACTGCCCACAATGCGGTTCCGAGATCAGTGCAAACGCGAAGTTTTGCACGAATTGCGGAACGAGAGTTCAGTCAACTGCTGAATCGGCAGCTGCCGCAGAGGCGCAGCCAGCAGATCAGATAGCACAGACTGCTCCCAGTGAAACGCCTGCAGCACCTATACACAACACACCGTCCGATGTGCCTCCAGCGGCTCCCGTACAGCAGCAGGCGAACTCGCAGACAGGCGAGAAGGTCAAAATGATCGCCAAGGATTACTTCTCTTTCCTGTGGGATACCTTGAAAGCACCCAGCCGCATCGGTACGCAAGTCGATGCCTCGCATAAAATGCACGGACTGATCAACATGCTCATCCTCGTGCTGGTCGTGCCGTTGATCAACCTGATCAGCGCGCTCATCCATGGTGCTTCCAGACTTAGGCCCTTGGATGAGATGGGGTTAGGGTTCTTCATTCAGGATGTGGTATCGGATTACTACAGGCGTGCCGTTATCGATGAATTCCTGCTGTCGATCCTGAGCACTGCCATATCCTTGGTGCTGGTCATCGTCGTTCTGTACATAACCGCTAGCTTGCTCAAAGTCGAAAGCCATTTCATGACGATCACCACCCGTTTCGGCGTACTCATGACCGTGCCGACGGCGATTTTCATCGCAGGCAGCTTGATCATGCTGATCGGCGTGCCAACACTCGGGAATATCATCAATGCGTGCGCCATGTTTGCGGCCGGATTAGCGATCATCAATACTTATCGTTCATTAGAAGTCAAGGAATCGAAACTCGATCCCTTCCATATGTATCTGATCATCGTCGCCATCTGCTACCTTCTGCACCGCATCGTCGAGATGATCTTCTAACCATCAGCAGCATAATAATATGGGCTGTCCAATATGTCAGTGATCACTGACGGATGGACAGCCCCTTTACGTTTGTATAACATGCAGACGAGATCGGGTGCTTGAGACAATAGCTATTGTTGATTCAAAGCGCGTGGAAACGTGATTGACGTGCGAAAGGACGTGCGAGACGACAGATGTTGTCGACTCACATACATCGAAGCACGATCAACCGCGTGAAACAACAAATGCTGTCGTCTCAAAGTGCGTGCACCGTTATGATCTCATTCATACGTGAATGCCTGTGTATTGGAAAAGTCGATGCTGTCTAGTGCCGTGAAGTAAGAGATGATCCACTGTCCCGTCTCTTCCTCATAGATGAGTTCATAACGGATAAAGGACGCCATATCGCTGAGCTCTGGTTCTTCGCCCTCATAATACCAGGCAGCATTGGTTAACACATAGGCCACTTCGATCTCCGCCCGATACGGCAGGCCGTTGTAACCGCCGTCCAAGACGAAGCTGTTCAGGTCGAACTCCGAGCCGACGATCTCCGCGGTAAACCGCTGCCCCGTTTCCATCATCCACTGGAAGTCCGAGGCAAACAAGGAACGCCGCTCCTCGGTAATATTCGTAAACTGTGAGATATCCATGGTCATATAAGCCGGCACCCAGCTTGCGAGGAACTTATTCACCGCATCCATCACCTGCTCCCGTGCCGCCAGATAGGCCTCTTCGAAGAGGAAAGGGAGCACAGCATTTTCCATCTCAGGCGTGAGCACGATCTCCTCACTCATGAACGTACCCCACGGGAATTCCGCCTCTGCCTGCAAAGTGGTCTTGCCGTCGAACAACAGGGGACCCAGCAAGCCGTCCTCAAACTCCGATATGCTGCGGCCCGTGGTTTTGCCATTAATGTAAACTACGGCATCCTCGATCTCAGAGCGAATCTGCGCATAGCTCGCTTCAATCGCCAGGGTCACTTCCGCACGGCGGTCTTCATAGAGTTCTACCTCCTGCTTGTTTTCCAGAACGGCAAACTCCCCGCTATATACCGCCTTTACATCATATTCCCCCGGCCAGAAAGGGCCCGCTTCTAAGCTCAACTGATCACTTCGCGCGATCCCGATCGGACGATCATCAACAAATACCTCCACATCAGCCATATTGGTGTGCACAACAATCTCATAAGGGGCAACTTCGATCCGATAAACATCATATATGAACCAGTGCTTGCCGTCAGCAACCAGACGAAGCGGCGCATCCGCATCCGTCTCTCCAGCAGCCTGTGCTTTCAGCGACTCCACGGCTTTCTCGAGATCGGCTTGGTGAGTGCGGTAGTAAGCGGCGAGACGAGCGACATCCTCCTCCCCCCTTCCCATCGATTCCGAGGCAGGGATCAGCAGTTCGCTAAGTCGATTCGCATCCTCCTGCTCGATTGCCTCCTGGAATGCCTCGATCACACGGTCAGGATGATAAGCATACATGCCCGCTGCATATCCGCCGATTAAACCCACGACGAGCACGACGGCGCAAGCGATCAGCACCTTGATCGGTCCGGACATCCTCCTTCGCGGCGGGGACATCGGATCGACCGGACGGGCAACATCCGGAACCGAAGATGCCGGATGGGCTTCCGCTGCTGCGGGTTCAGCATCTGCCGGCGGCGGAGCTTGAGCTTCCGCTTGATCCGTGCTTAACTGCGGCGCCGCTTCCTCCGCCATTGATGAAGGCTTCTCGGCTTTCGCCCCGCACTCCGCGCAGTAATTGTCCTGCTTGCGAAGCTGATGGCCGCATTGACTGCAAAATTTCATGTGGTATCCTCCTGTGCATATCAGTTAAAATATATGAATAGAGCAAAAAATAGCGTTAGCCATGCTATCAGATTCGACCTCTCCGCCGGTTATTCCTGCTGTAACAAGTATATTCACGATTCCTCATATATGACCAGCCGCTGTATTCCCGCAGGTTCCTGCAGCAAGATGTATCACGACGATTCGGATAAGGAGTGTCCTGAGATGATGAGCCACGAACAGACGAAAGTATTGGACTGTACGAGACGTCGCTGAACATCATGGCTCTCTCCCATGTGAAGTATAACATCCCGGTCCAAACATGGTACAATGATACTAATGGCTTAAATTGACCCACACCAATAGAAGGAGAGCGGAAATCGTGGAAGAGAAGATATTCTGGGGATGCATACTCGGCGTTACGATCTATATGCTCATCCCGTTTGTCATCACCCGCATCATCCGGTTCGGGGTGTTCTCAGAAGCCCGCACCCCTGATGCGATGGCCCTGACCTTCGACGATGGTCCGCATCCCAAGTACACGCCGCAGCTGCTGGACTTGCTGAAGAAACATGATGCCAAGGCCACCTTCTTCGTGCTGGGGTCCATGGCCGAGCGATATCCGGATCTGATCCAACGCATGCATGAAGAAGGTCACCAGGTCGGGATACACAATTACACCCATAAGACCAACTGGCTCCTGTTCCCCTGGTCGGTGCGCACGGATCATCTCTACCGGACGGCTGATATCGTGGAGAAGATCATCGGCGTTCGTCCTGATTACTACCGTCCGCCGTGGGGGATTATCAATTTCTTCGATTTCGGCCTGCGCAAGAAGTTCCATATCATCCTATGGTCGGTGATGGTCTCTGATTGGCGCAGCAAAGACATGCGAGATGCGCGAAGGATGCGGGATCTCCTGCTGAAGAAGTGCAAGGGAGGTTCCGTCGTCCTGCTGCATGACAGCGGTGAAACCTTGGGTGCGGTGCCGGAGGCACCAAAGTATATGTTAATCGCACTGGACGATGTACTCGCAAAGTTAAAATCACAAGGCATGAAATTCGTAAGGGTGGATGAACTCATGGAGATGGATCGTCAAGAACGCGCGGCTAAAGAGTCCCTCGGGAAACGAATCATGGTCAAGACCTTCCTGTGGTACGACAATCTCGTGCATAAGATCATCGGTACGAAGTATATTGATCCCGCCGATCCCTTCCTTAAGTTCCGTGTCAGACGTTACCAGGGCAAGCATCCCATTCATCTCGATGACGGGGAGACGATCAAGCGGGGAGATCCGATCATCGAACTGCATCTGAACAACGAGGAATTGCATCGCCTCGGTGTATCTGCCCGCTCCACGACGCAGTTATCGGTGCAGTTAATCCGCAGCATGCAGGGCCTGATGCCGAAGCTTAAGGAGATGCTGGAGAAGGACCCCGACCTTCAGCGCATCAGAGGGCTCTACGGCATATCGATCATTCATCGGGGCGCGAAGCGTTTCGGTTACTCCGTCATCGACCTGCCTTCTGGACTGTTTACTGCTTTGACGAGGATTTATCTTAAATTCTTGTTATTTGTTGTTCATCCGCAGGGCAGGGAACGTCTGACCACAAAGTCAGAACTGCTGGAACCGAAGATCATCGCCATCTCCCGTGCTGAAGTGCTGAGAAGATATTAGTCTGCGAGAACTTGTATATCCGTTTGAACAGCAATGCTAATGGAACCAGGATGCCTTATTAGGCCGTATACCGCTTATGGCGGTGCAGCCGATAAGGCATCTTGGTTCCATTTGTGATCCATTTGTGATCCATATGTATCAGTCTCATGCTCTGCGCTTTGTCATCGTGATCCGATCGATCGGCACCAGCAGGTAGAACAACCCGATGAACAGGAAGATAAAAGCCGCGATCTCGATGGGCAGCGCCACGGCATACAGACTGCCCAACGCCCCGCCGATACTTGGACCTAGCGCGATGCCGATGCCTTCCACCGTATTCAGCAGGCCCCAGCCGACCCCTTCTTGATTCTCCGGAACGTAGTAAGACAACAGCGCGTTCCATGCCGGCAGCATCGTCGAATAAGCGATACCCAGCACAACCGCCCACAGCAGCGCGAACTCGATCGTCTCCGTCTTCGCCAGGAAGAGAAGCGCAACGCCCAACATACAGAAGCCGATCACGAGGAACGGCTGCTTGCCGAACCGATCGGAAAGCCTGCCCATCGGGATCAATGCCAGGATCGCACAGATTCCTCCAGCCATGAGCAGAAAGGAGATCTGCGAGGGATCAAGCCCGATCTCCAGCGTCGCAAAATCAGGCAGCACCGGCAGCAGCATGCTGGCTCCCAGCGTCTGCAAGATCATCCCCGGCAAGAGCAGCCGCATCCTGCGAACCTTCTGGACGAGCATCAGGAATTGCCGGCGGATGGGAATGACGCGCAGGTTCCGCGAATCGACCCTCCGGATCCGCATGGAGAACAGCAACCCTAAGCCCAGCAGCGCGGTTAAGATCGCGAAGGAGAGAGCATGTCCAAATCGCAGGAAAAAGTTAATCACAACCGGACCGCCGCCCATCCCCGCCAGCCAAAGCGTATAGAGGAATCCCATCTGCGTCGCCCGTTGCGAGTCTTTCACCATCGCCAAACACGCGATCCATACCGGCGAGATGCCCAGCCCAAGCAGCGCAGAAGCAACGATAATCAGCCATGGGATGGGAAAATAATACATCAGGCATATGCTTACAATGGCCAGGGTCAGTCCGCTCGTCACCATCAATCGCGAAGAGAACCTGTCCACCAGATAGCCAACGCCGAGCTTGGAGACTGTATCCGTTGTATAGTGCGCGGTCACCGCTACGCCGACTACCCAATAATCCAGCCCATATAAGGGGAGCAAGGACAGGATGATCGCTCCCCTGACGAATTCTCCGATGAATAAGATCAATGCATATCGAACAAAGTTTCTATCATTGAGCAAGCGTATTACTGTCTCCACCGTTTCCCAACTTTCTTATATGAGATAAATGATGTATATAATTCCATCATTATATGAGATGTATCGATCGCTGCATAGGATGATCGTTAAGATCAGCGATAATATCATCCACGATTCGGTCTGCCGCATGGGGTTTCCACAGATCGCTCAGCGCACTTCGTATATCCTGCAGGCGGCTTGGTTCGTTCAGCAAGTTCAGCAGCTGTGCTTCCAACTCCGGCGGTTCTTGGGCGATGCACGCCGCCCCTTTGCTCTCGAGATAGACGGCATTGTCCCTCTCCTGCCCCGGCACGGGTCGGTATATGAAGATCGGCAGCTGCATGCTGATCGCTTCGGACAGGGTGATGCCGCCCGGCTTCGTAACGATGCATGTGGAGATCTGCATCAGCTCATGAATCGCCTCGACAAACCCCATAATCCTCACATTCGCAAAGGATTGGAACCGCTGCTCCATCTCCTCCTGCAGGTGCCCGTTCTTGCCGCAGACGACGATAAGCTGAATCTCCTCATGCTTCGCCAGCCGTTCGCACATGCTGCCTAGACCCTGCATCACTCCGTACGATCCAGCCATGATCAGGATCGTATGTCTCCCCTTACGCAGCTGATACTTCTCCAAGATCTTCGACTCCGGCAGGCGCTGTTCAAAGGCGGGTTTGATCGGGATGCCGCTCACCACGATGCGCTCACTCGGGATTCCCGTCTTCTCGATCTTCGCTTTCAGATCTTCTGTTGCCACGTAATACTTGTCGATCTCCGGGTGCAGCCAACGGCGGTGCAGATCGAAATCTGTCACCACCGTAACATTCGGGATATAGATGCCAAGCTTCTTGCGAATCTCAGGAATGACGGCCATCGGGAATGTATGAATCACAATGTCGGGCCGTTCAACCTTGATCATCTTCAAGAGCTTGTGCTGGCCATAGGACTGCACCCACTTTGCGAAGAAGGAGTCCCACTTGATATTCTTCGTTCCATAGTAAAGCCAACCATATACCGAAGGCAGGACTTTGTAGCTTTTGATATAAAAATATCTCGTAATCGCATTCACCGTGGGATTGGCTTCTTTGAACAGATCGATCATGACGATCTCGCGGATGCCTTTCTCTAGAAACTTCTCTCGCAGCGCTTTAGAAACCTGGTAATGCCCGTCTCCATAGCTGGCATATAAGATCATAACCTTCTTATGGTCCTCACCCGTCATTCTCCCACTCCCTGAACGATTGTTTCAACTTTTATTGCCTTGATCACTTGAGTACATCTAATGGTGCTGGTACATATCGTGAACGGTTCGATAAATTCCTAACATTTATTATATTATACGACATCGAAGCTGGCACCATGAGGACATCTTCCATGCGTCACATGTAGAGACTGGCGAGGAAGATCCCCAGGCTTTCCTGATAGATCTCTTCAAACTGCTCTATGGGCAATGGATTCACGCCTTCCCCCAGCTCAATCGTAAAGCCCGGCCGGCGCCAATCCTGAATGAACCAATCCTTGTATCCAGCATGGCTGTCCACATAGCGGACTGCTCGATATCCGCTCACCCGTGCAAATTCATTCACGATGGTCTCTGACTCCGGCGGTTCATAACCCTCATACCCCCAATAGATCTCCCTGCCCTGAGTATGGAAAGCCAGTACCCGGTCATAGTCCCTCACCCTTGTCAGTTCCGCCATCGCCTGCGCCTCCGGTTCCGAAAGCGGGAATCGTCCTGGATAATCTCGCGGGGACGGCGTTTGTTCTCTGCGCTCTGCTTCCAGTTCCCAGTTAGCTGGGAATTGATCATTTAGATCGACGCCGCGAATATTGGCCTTCCAGCCTGTAAAATCCGTTTGCCCCCCATTGATCTGCAGCACCTGCGAACGATAAGGCTCTTCTGGCGGCGGACCGTTGATCACAAGATCCACCCCGTCGGGATTGACCATCGGCACGATGGACAGCATGGCGCTGGAATAATAGGGTTCCATCACCAACCCGCGGATCGCCTGACGATTCGTCAAAGCAAGCAGATAATCGTTCACGAACCGCATGATCACTGCCGTTGTAATCCACTCATTGGCATGGAAGGAGCCGTTCATATGCACCCGCTTATCCCCGCGACCGATCTGCAGTTCGGGTATCGGCTTGCCCATGACAGATGAACCGATTGTGTTCATACGCATGAAGGGATAGATCTCGTGCAGCTGATTTAATTCCTCCATCAGAACGGCATAAGGATACGGTCTCTCACCTTGTACGATCGGCCATGTGACTCTGACCGGCAGGCGGATCGTCCGGCCGATCATCAGCGAGTCGGCATCCACACTGGGATTGAGAAGCATGATCGCATCCAGCGGGATCTGATGCCTGACGGAAAGGAGCCAGAGGGTGTCCCCTGGAGCTATCGTATATTCCGAGATGATATAACCCGGAATGTCGATGGTCTGACCGATCATCAACCGATCGGGATCAATCCCCGGATTGGAATCGATGATCAGCGGCAGCGGCACCTGGAACAATTGGCTGTATCTCCACAGCGAATCCTGTTCTCTCACGCTTACTTTCACAGTCGCCAGCACCTCCATAAGGTTATGAACGCATTGTAATGCCCTGCCATATCTTATGGACGGATGCTGGGCGGTGTGCCTAGGAATTGGTCTCTTCGCATGCTGATGTGTTGTTTCATTTCCAGATTCATACTAGAATATTACCAAAGTTCCCTGGATACAAAAGGGATTTTCATGATATTTTTGTAGAGCTTCCGGTTAAAGAATGGTCGCAGTTTGATGTTCATATTGCCATAGAGGAGGATTGCTGTGAAACTGAGCCGCATTCATCCGCTGCCGAGGTCAAATACCGCTTGGATCCAGCCGTCCTCCAAACGGCAGATCACGATTATGACGCAGATGACGCAAGGTCTTAACTGCATGTAAGAACTTCATCTAAAACATTGACAAGCATCGTATCGATCTGTTACTCTTTAATTAGATATTTAGATTATTGTCTAATTATCTAATTATATAAATTGTCTCGAAGATGACAGGGGTTGGAAACATCACGCAGAAAGCGAGGGCCGCGCCATGTCTTTGAACGATACCTTTAAAGCGCTGTCCGATCCCACGCGGCGCAAGATCTTGGATCTCTTGAAGGAGCGGGACAGGACCGCCGGCGAGATCGCGGAGCATTTTACGATGACCAAGCCGAGCATATCCAATCATTTGAACATGCTAAAACAAGCCGGACTCATCACCGACGAACGTCAAGGACAGCATATCGTGTATTCGCTGAATACGACGGTATTCCAAGATGTGATCAAATGGATCCTTTCGCTTCAGTCTACCTCTACGGAAGGGAATGATGCATGATGAAAAAAATGATCCTGCCGCTCGGCCTCATCGCCGCCGCTTTGATCATCAGCCTGCTTGCTTATGACCGTCTGCCCGATCAGATGCCCATCCACTGGAACATCCACGGCGAAGCTGACCGCTATGCCTCCAAACCTGTCGCCTTATTCCTGATGCCGGCGGTGATGTTAGGTGTCTTCCTGCTGATGAAGCTGGCGCCGATCATCGATCCGAAGCGCGCCAGTCTGCAGAAAAACCTTCGCGATATCGACGCCATTAACGTTATCACGCTGCTCATCCTGCTGGTCGTACACGGCGTGACGATTCTCAGCGGCATGGGCGCAGAGATCAACATCGCAGCGTTGGCACCGATCATCGCGGGCTCACTCTTCGTCTTCGTCGGCAACCTGCTGCCCCGTTTCAGGCACAACTACTCCTTCGGTTTGCGGACACCGTGGACATTGGCCAACGAAGACGTGTGGCGGCGAAGCAATTTAATCGGCGGACGATTGATGTTCTTCGGCGGGCTCATCATGATCCTCAGCGCCTTTCTGCCGACAACCTGGAAGATGATCGTATTCTTCGCAGTGCTCGCCGTCAATCTAGCCGTGCCGATCATCATCTCTTATCTCTTCTTTAGGAAGTACGGTTCCAGCAATGGATCGGCTTAGGATTGCTTCTGGCAGATCTGCCCACCTATCCAGTGCGCGGCAGGCCTGGTCGACGGACGTAACGTCTCCCAGGCCTGCGATGCTTTAGCTCCTGCCAGGCATATGAATGACCGCATGAATTACTTCAGATAGAACACTTCACGCAGCGGCGTCGGCGTCCCCTTGCTGTGGTCGAAGGAACCCTCCACCATCTTAGAGGTGATGGCGTCCCAGCGCCGGCACGCCTTGCTTTGCGCGATGTACGCGAAGGCAGCCTCGACATCATCGCATTCGAAAACATAGAAGAACTGATTGCCGTTCTGGAAGATCGAATAATTGCGAATCCCGGCCTTGCTGTGTTCTTCCAAGACCTCCGGCCATGGATTGAGATGCATCTCCACATACTCGTCTAAGTATTCCGGCTTCACTTTCCAAGTCCATGCGAATTTGTTGCTCTTGTTCATCCCTGTTTCCTCCCTCTGCCAGATCTCGCTCAGCATCTTGCTGAATCCTCTTAATTAAACCGCTTACATTCCCTATTATAGAACAAAGTAACCGGCTTCGGACATGAATCTTCTCAGCCCGATTCCGCTATATCCCAGCTCAACCCTTTACTAACCCCCCCCCAATCATCTACAATACAGGTAACCGAAGAAGAAGCGTTCCGCTAGGGGTGCCGTTACGGCTGAGACAAGGAGCTATCCTTGATCCCTTTGAACCTGATCTGGTTAGTACCAGCGTAGGGAAGTGGAGCTGACTTAGGGCTTAATGCGTGCTGCAGGGTCCAGCTGATGAAAGCCAATGATCTGGATCCCTGTGCACCTTTGGGAGATGGTCTTGTATCTCTGCATCATCGCTTCATCTCGTCTGCCCGCTGTCAAGTCGCTCCATAGGAGCGGCTTTTTCTATTGGTTAATAAACTGATAGGAGGAATGGTGTGATGAGTTTCAGCGAACAACTGAAGCAGGATGCCCAGGAGATCTTGGAGGTGACTTATCAGCATCCCTTCGTGCAGGGAATCGCGCGTGGAGATCTCTGCGCGGAGCAGCTGATTCACTATGTCAAACAGGATCATGCTTATCTGAATGCGATGATCCAAGCGCGCGGCATGGCCATCGCGAAGAGCGATAATCGCGAGGATATGGAGATGTTCCATAAGAGCATCGCCTATGTCTTGTATGATGAAGGGCGTGCCCATGAGAATCTATGCAGAGTAGCGGGGGTGGATTATGCCGATCTGCAAGGCTTCCCGCTTACGCCTTCGGCCCACCACTATGTCAGTCATATGCTCGCCGCAGCCGCGACGGGAACCGTCGCCGATATCATCGCCGCCACCCTGCCCTGTCCATGGGTATATGATGAGATCGGGCGCAGGCTGGTACGCGAGATCAATCCCGATCCGTCCCATCCTTTCTATGATTGGATCATGATCTACGGCAATGATACGAGCGGCGCCATCGACAGGTACTTTGCCCGGCTTGATCAGTTAGCGGCAGAAACATCGGAAGCAGCGAGAGAGCGCATGCGCGATCTCTTCCTCACCAGCTGCAAGATGGAATACAATTTCTTCGACATGGCTTACCGCTTAGAAGAGTGGCCTGTCTAACCATCAGCCCTTATACAGCCCTTATACTTAACCTGTTCTAACACTTAGCTGTACGCAGACAAGGAAAGCTGCATCTTCTTGCGAAGATGCAGCTTTCTTCATGTCCGGGTGCAGAACGTCCGTTACCGTTCAGTCGTCTATCCTTATATCGTTTTAGTTCTTATATCGCCTGCCGCTGGGACTTCGCCGTGAATTGACTGTTATACAGCTCGGCATAGAAGCCGCCTTGCTGAAGCAGTTCGTCGTGGGTGCCCTGCTCGATGATCCGCCCTTTGTTCATGACGAGGATTCGATCGGCGCTGCGGATCGTCGACAACCGGTGTGCGATGACGAAGCTGGTGCGTCCTTTCATCAGAGTCTCCATCGCCCGCTGGATATAGATCTCCGTCCGCGTATCGACGCTGCTCGTCGCTTCGTCCAGGATCAGGATGCGCGGATCAGCGAGGATCGCTCTGGCAATCGTGAGCAGCTGCTTCTGCCCCTGTGAGATATTCGAGGCCTCTTCATTCAGCACCGTATCGTAGCCGTCCGGCAGCGTGCGGATGAAATGGTCCGCATGGGCGGCGACTGCTGCCTGGATCACCTCTTCCTCGCTTGCCCCTTCGCGGCCGTAGGCGATATTATCGCGAATGGTGCCGTTGAACAGCCAGGTATCCTGCAGCACCATGCCGAACACGCTGCGATACGAACCTCGGTCATACTCGCGAATATCCCTTCCGTCGATCGTGATCCGACCGCCGCTGACATCGTAGAACCGCATCAGCAGGTTGACGATCGTCGTCTTGCCCGCTCCTGTAGGCCCTACGATGGCTATGGTCTGACCCGGCTGCACATCGAAGCTCAGATCCTCCATCAGCACGTCGTCCGGCTTGTAACCAAAGCGCACGTTCTGGAAGGAAACCGCCCCTTTCACGGCATTCTTATCAAGGATCGAAGTCTTCCTGCCGGCAGCAGCATCCGCAGCTTGCTCCTCTTCCTCATCCAGCAGCTCAAAGACCCGTTCCGCCGAAGCGATCGCCGATTGGATGACGTTGGCGATATTTGCAGCCTGAGTAATCGGCTGGGAGAATTGGCGGGCATATTGGATGAAAGCCTGAACATCGCCGATGGCGATCCTGCCCCAGAACACCTGCAGTCCGCCGACGACGCTGATCAAGACATAGCTGATATTCCCGATGAAACCCATCAGAGGCATGATGATCCCGGAGATGAACTGGGCTTTCCAACCGTATTCATACAACTGCTCGTTGATTTCATCAAAGCGCTCGATGGATCTCTGCTCCCGGCCGAATACCTTGATGATCTGCTGCCCGGCATACATCTCCTCCACATGACCGTTCAGCTCGCCCAAGGATCGCTGCTGTCCCATGAAGTACCCCTGGGACCGCTTCGCGATCACCATCGTCACCACGGCGCTGAGCGGCAGCGTAAGCAGGCAGACCAGCGTCAGCCACGGGCTGATCACCAGCATCATGATGACGACCCCGATGATCGTGATCAGGGAAGTGATCAACTGCGTCACGCTTTGCTGCAAGGTATTGCTGATATTGTCGACGTCATTGGTGATCCGGCTCAGCGTCTCGCCATGCGTTCGCGAATCGAAGTACCGAAGCGGCAGACGGGACAGCTTCTGGTTGACCTGTTGCCGCATCTCATAGACGGTCCGTTGCGTGATTCCGGCCATGAGGTACTGCTGCAGATAAGCAAAAATAGAGCTCAACACATACAGGGCGATCAAGATCATCAGAATCTTCGCCAGATAACCAAAGTCAATCCACGCCTCTTCTGCTCCGCCGAACCGGGCTTTCACTCCTTCGAAGAGCGAAGTCGTCGCAAGACCCATGATCTTCGGCGATAGGATGGTGAACAGCGTGCTGAGCACCGCCATGAGGAAGACCGCGATGAGCTGCACCTTATGCGGCCGCAGATAGGTCAACAGCCTGCGCAAGGTGCCCTTAAAGTCCTTCGCTCGTTCTACAGGCATGCCGATGCGCGGACCCGGATGCCCGCCCATCGGTCCCGGTCCCCCTCTCTGCCGCTTAGCTTGATCTGTTCCTTCTTGGTTAGGCATGACGTCGGTCGTTTGCCGGCCTTGGTGTGTTTTGCGATCCTTCATGCGCTCTCCTCCTCCGACAACTGCGATGCCACGATCTCGCGATAGACATCACAGGTCTGCAGCAGTTGTTCATGCCTGCCCATGCCGACGATGCGGCCCTGATCGAGCACGATGATCCGATCGGCATCGATGATCGTACTGACGCGCTGGGCAACGATGATCACCGTTGCATCCTTTGTCTCTTCGCGGAGCGCAGCCCGTAACTTCGCATCCGTCTTATAATCCAGAGCAGAGAAGCTGTCATCGAACACATAGATCTGCGGCCTGCGAACAAGCGCCCTTGCAATCGCCAGCCGCTGTTTCTGACCGCCGGAGACATTGCTGCCGCCCTGCGCGATCATCGTCTCGAAGCCCTTCTCCATCTCATGGATAAATTCCAGCGCCTGCGCGGTCTCTGCTGCCTTACGCAGTTCCTCCTCCGTTGCATCTTCCTTCCCATAACGGATATTGTCGGCGATCGTGCCGGAGAACAGCACTGCCCTCTGCGGGACGAAGCCGATCTTCTGCCTGAGAACCGCCTGCGGCATCTGCCGAACATCGACGCCGTCCACAAGCACGGTCCCGCTCTCCACATCGAAGAACCTAGGGATCAGGTTAATGAGGGTGGACTTGCCCGCCCCCGTTCCGCCGATGATCGCCGTTACCTCGCCCGGTCCAGCGGTGAAGGAGATGTTCTCCAACACGGGCGCCTCGGCGCCGGGATAGCGGAAAGTGACATTCCGAAACTCGACGATTCCGCGGCCTGTGTGCGGTTCATCTAAACCTTGCTGCGCATGATCGTCACGAATCGCCGGAGTTATCTCCAGCACCTCATTGATCCGCTGTGCGGAGACTGCTGCCCTTGGCAGGATGACGAAGATAACGGATACCATGATCAAGGAGAACAGGATCATCATCGCGTATTGGATGAACGCCATAAGATCGCCGACCAGCATATGCCCGTTATCGATCCGGATGCCGCCGAACCAGATGATTGCCACGATGGAGAAGTTGATCGTCAGCATCATCACCGGCATCATCGCCGCCATGATGCGGTTTACACGCAGCGCCGTCTTCGTCAGATCCGCGTTCGCCTCCTGGAAGCGCTGCTGCTCATACCGGTCGCGATTGAACGCGCGGATCACTCGGATCCCCGTCAAACCTTCGCGTTGAACGAGGTTCAGCCGATCCAGTTTCTTCTGCAGCGCTTTGAACAGGGGCATCCCCTTCCGGCCGATGATCAGGATGGCTGCTGCCAGGATCGGCAGCGAAGCAACGATCACCAGTGCAAGGGTGCGATCGGTAGCCAGCGCCATGATGATGCCGCCGATACACATCATCGGCGCCACTACCATCATCCGCATCATCATGATGAAGACATGCTGGATCTGGTTGATATCATTCGTCGTGCGGGTGATCAGCGACGAAGTGCCGATCCGGTCATATTCCTGCTGCGAGAAGCTGCTTACATGGCTGAACAGTTTGTTTCGCAGATCCCTTCCGTAACCGGAAGCAGCCTTGGCTGAAAAATAGCTGGAAGCGATCGTGCATCCCATGCCAAGCGCGGCGATGAGGAGCATCAATCCCCCCATGCGGAGGATGAACCCCGTATCCCCGTGCAGCACTCCGATATCGACGATATCCGCCATCAAGGCGGGCAGATACAACTCAGTGAGTACTTGTGCAAATACGAGTATCAGCACCAGAGCGATCATGCCGCGATAGGGTTTCATGAATCTGGCCAATCTGAGCATTACATGTCACCGCCTAACGAGGTTTGTTTCAAGCGATCACGATGTTGCTGCATATAAGACAACGCCTTTACCAACGATGCCGCCAGTGATTGGCTCTCCTGCTCACCGAGGTATTCGACCAAGCCGTTGAAGGTTTGGAGCCAGACGTCCTTGACTTTCATCAGCACTTGTTCCCCCTTGTCGCTTAACTGCACGCGAACGACTCGGCGATCCTCTCCGTCGCCCTTGCGAACAACAAGACCTCCGGCTTCCAATTCATTCACCCACTGGGTAACCGTTGGTGACGTGACCTTTAACCTCTTGCTGATATCGGATATTCTTAGTCCCAATGCTTCCGCTTCTGAAGCCTGCTTCAAACAATACAGCAGCATGACATGACTTCGCTTGCAGCCCGGTATGCCGCTGGGATCGTCGCGAAATGTGCGGACCATCATCATAAATGCTTCCATCAGCTGTTTCGCTGTTGGAGATTGTTTGCTCTCCATATTCTCATCCACCATGTTTGATCCTTTCATCCCTTATGCTTACAATTTAATTATTTAGGCTATCTAATTATATTGCCGATAATTACGCCCTGTCAATTCATATGTCTGTCAATACTAAGCGCGGCGGCATGAACATAAGAACAGCACGATCGATGGGAACATCGACCGTGCTGAAGCTGCTTCTTGCGGTTATCAACCATATACCCGTTTCCCTTTAACATAAGTTGCTCTGACTTGGAAGTCATCATCGAGCACCGTCAAGTCTGCGTCCTTGCCGGGTGCGATGGAGCCTTTGGAAGCGGCGATGCCGGCCTGCCGCGCCGGATTAATCGTCAGCATCGGCAGAATCTCCGCCAGCGTACCGCCCGTGAACCGCAGCGCATTGCGCAGGGCAGCATCCATCGTCAAACAGCTGCCAGCCAGATCCCCGCGCGACTTGAGCCGCACCTGCCCATCCCGTTTGAAGCAGGCAAGACCGCCTAATTGATATTCCTCGCCGTCGGGAAGTCCGGCGGCTTCCATCGCATCGGTGATCAGCACGATCTTGCCCTGCGGCTTCACACGATGAACGAAGCGGATGAGATCGGGATGCACATGATGTCCGTCGCAGATCAGCTCCACCGTCAGTTCATCCAGCATCAGAGCAGCCCCCGCCGCACCCGGTTCGCGGTGATGCAGCGGCCGCATCCCGTTGAACAGATGCGTCACATGGGAAGCACCCTGCCGAACCGCCTCCTGCATGATCGCCCATGTTGCATCGGTATGGCCAAGCGAGACCGTGATGCCCTGTTCCGCAGCATAGCGGATCAGCTCCAAGGCCTGCGGTCTCTCCGGCGCTATGGTGATCAGGCGTATTCGCCCTTCGGATAATCGTATGTATCGATCGAGTTCCGCGATGGACGCATCCCGCACATACTCCGGGTGCTGTGCGCCGCAGCGGGCCGGGCTGATATACGGCCCTTCAAGATGGATGCCGGCGATATCCGCCCCTGCCTGTCCTTCTTTGATGGCATCCACAATGGCGGCGACAGCGCGTTCGATCCGATGATGTTCCGCAGTCAATGTCGTGGGCAGGATCGTCGTCGTGCCATGGGTTGCGTGAAACCGACTCATCCCCTGAATATGGGACACGTCGCCCCGCATCACGTCGTATCCGCCGCCGCCGTGTACATGAACATCGACAAAGCCGGGTACCAGCAGGCGTCCGTCTAAGTCGATGAGCTCACAATCGGATATATCCAGATTCGCCCAGGCCCCTTCATCGGCGTAAACGGCCGCAATCTTCCCGTCTTCGATCAGCACGGCACCGCCATTCAAGATCTCATAGGGGTCTGATCCCGCTGCGTCAGCAGACTGCTGGGAACGGCCGCAAGCCATCCCGCGCATCTGCGAGACAGCAGCGGCTCCGCGGTCCGCATAGACGACCGCCCGGTACAGCAGTATCTTCATACGATGCTGTGTCCTTCTCCTGTGATCGAACTTGGCAAGTACTTCGCCGCCTCCCGATCGATGAGGATCGTAACATCCGGATGAAGGCGCAGGAAGGACGCCGGCAGCTGCGTCGTAATCGCCGACTCCAGCAATTTCTTGATGATCATGGCCTTGCCCTCGCCCTCTGCCAGCAGGATGATCTTCCTTGCTGAGAGGATCGTCTTCATCCCCATCGTGATGGCCTGGCGGGGAACATCATCGATGGAGGGAAAGAACCGCGCATTCGCCTGGATCGTATCCTCCGTCAACCGCACCAGATGAGTGCCCGCCTGCAATTCATCCGCCGGCTCATTAAAGCCGATATGACCATTCGGCCCGATCCCCAGCAGCTGCAGGTCGATCCCGCCGCTTTCGGCGATCCGTTGATCATAATGGCGGCAATAAGCTTCAATGTCCTGCGGAGTCCCGCAAGGGATGTGAATCCGCTCTCGAGGGATATTGATATATCGGAATAGATTCTCGTACATGAAGTAATGGTAACTTTGCGGATGACGCTCATCCAGTCCGTAATATTCGTCCAGATTAAAGGTAGTGACCTGCGAGAAGTCCAGCCGCCCTTCGCGGTAACGGCGAATCATCTCCTGATAGGTTTTAAGCGGCGTACTTCCCGTGGCCAATCCCAGCACGCATGCCGGCTTGCCTTTGATCGTCTGTTCGATGAGATCCACCGCATGTTCTGCTACTGCCTGGGCATGCTCCCCAATCCAAAGTTTCACCATGAATCCTCCTGAAGTCAAAGTATATCGGAGCTTGTGACAGGTGATCTATGCCCCTCACGCTGATCCGAGTGAGTCGGAGTTTTCTCCTTGATCATAAATTTTAACACCTCGAGAGCGAGGATGCATTATTTTTCATCCCGATTCCCAGAAAAAGTTTTATACAGGACTGGAAATTGTTCTGATGCTCAGCCTGCAAATCGGTATGATCTCCGCCCTTTGATGCCCGCATGCACATGGAATACCCCGCCGGCGTGAGGCTGCATCAGCCGATCCTCCTCGGACAAACCGATAGAAGCCGTAGTGATGAACAATTCATCCATCTGCGCTCCGCCAAAAGCACAGGAAGTGACATGCTGGGCCGGCACTTCGATGATCATAAGCCGCTGTCCAGTGTGAGGATTCCAGCGGCTCACCTTCCAACCGCCCCACTCTGCCACCCAGAGCATCCCTTCCTCATCGATGGTCATGCCGTCCGGCACGACGCCGGGCTCATCAATCTCGATGACCGTCCGCCGCCCAGAGAGCCTTCCGCTTACAGGATCTGCCGTGAAGCGATCGATCCGCTTCGTCGGCGAGTCGATATAATACAGCGTCTTCCCGTCATCGCTCCAAGCCAAGCCGTTCGAGCAGACGATCCCGCCGTCCAAGAGTTTGTGCCACGTCAAGTCGGGATGCATCACGTACAGAGAAGCTTCCGGCTTGTTGTCCAGCGAATAGGTGCCGGCATAGAACCTTCCCTTTGCATCGCATTTTCCATCATTGAATCGGTGTCTGGGGCAATCCTTCTCCGGATCGGCAAGCGGCGTCCAATTGCTGCCGTCCTCATCGCACAGCGCCCAGCCGTGCTCGCCCGCCGTGATCAGTCCGCCCTTCTCGCGCAGAGCGAAGGAGCCAACTTTTGCGGGAAGTGCCGCCTGCTCATGCTGCCCTTCCGCCATGTGGTATCGATGCAATCGTTTCCCATCGATATCCACCCACCACAGCGTTCCCTCTCTTTCATCCCATACCGGCCCCTCGCCTAACAGACACCGGCTGTCCACCAGCAGCTCCGCTTTCATATGGATCCTCCTCTTCTACATGATATTGCCTGCATTATAACGATAAGACCTGATCGTTACAACTGTTCTCATCGGAACATCAAGGCTGTATGTTCTAGATTGTCAGGCCCGGCTGTTCCCGGATTCTTGAACGACTAATGCTGTGCAGTATTTGCAGCGCTTCGCCTTGACCGGAATCTCCGACAGGCATTCCGGGCATTCCTTCGTCTTCGGCGCCTTGGTTTCTTCTTGTCTGTCAAGTTTCTGCTTCATCTTGTTGATCTGCCTTACCAAAAGGAAGATCACGAAGGCGATGATCATGAAGTTGATCACCGTGTTGATAAACTGTCCGTAGTTTAAGGTGGCTGCACCGGCTTCCTGCGCCGCAGCCAGGCTCGCGTATTCACCGCCGTCCAGACTGATGAACAGATCTTTAAAATCCACTCCTTCCAACAGCGCACCAATCGGCGGCATGATGATGTCGTTGACCAGGGAATTGACGATTGCGGTGAATGACGTTCCGATGATCACACCCACGGCCAGATCGATCACATTGCCGCGCACAGCGAACTTCTTAAATTCCTTCCACATATTATCGCTCCTTCCAATACTATTATCTGCCTAATCAATGTCATACCATAAAGATACAGAAAACGCCCCTGCTTACAGGGACGTTTCACATCGCGCTCTTAGAATCCAAAGTAGTTGCGTGCATTGTAATAAGAGATGTTCTGCACGATCCGGCCGACCTCTTCAAGATCGTTAGGATACTCCCCGTTCTCGACCCACTCACCGATCAAGTTGCACAGGATACGGCGGAAATACTCATGGCGAGTATAGGACAGGAAGCTTCTGGAGTCGGTCAACATACCGACGAAACGGCCCAGCAGACCAAGATCAGCCAGCGTGGTCATCTGTGCGATCATGCCCAGCTTCGTATCGTTAAACCACCAGCCGGAACCAAACTGGATCTTCCCCGGGATGCCGCCGCCTTGGAAGCTGCCGATCAGCGCACCGATCACGTGGTTATGGGATGGATTCAGCGAGTACAGGATCGTCTTCGGCAGTTTGTCTTCCTTGTCCAGTGCGGACAGCAGTCCCGTCAGCGGAAGCGCGATCAGCGTATCGCTGATGGAGTCGAAGCCCGTATCTGGACCCAGTTGTTTGAACATCCGGTAGTTGTTATTGCGCGATGCATTCATGTGATACTGCATCACCCAGCCGTACTCAGCGTACAGCTTACCCAGGAAGAGCAGCGTATACGTCTTATGCTTCATTTCTTCCTCATGGGAAACCTTTTCGCCCGTCAATGCCTTGGCAAATATCTCGCTGACCTCTTCCTCCGTCGCCTCAGCATAAGGTACGTAGTCCAGAGCATGGTCAGAGACACGGCAGCCGACTTTATGGAAGAAATCGACGCGGGCTTTCAGCGCAGCGAGGAAATCGCTGTAGTTGTTGATCGGGTGACCGGATATTTCCGCCAGCTGCTTAATCCAGGGCAAGAAGGTCTCGCGGTTGATCTCCAGTCCCTTATCCGGGCGGAAAGATGGCAGCACTTTCACATCGAAGGACTCGTCTTTGGCGATTTGGATATGATATTCCAACGAATCCACAGGATCATCCGTAGTACAGATGACTTCAACATTGGACTTCTTGATGAAATCCCGAGCACCAAACCCTTCGCTGTTCAGCTGGGCATTGACCTTCTCCCAGATCGCCGGCGCGGTCTTCTCATTCAGCACTTCGTCGATGCCGAAATACCGCTTCAGCTCCAGATGGGACCAGTGATACAGCGGGTTGCCGATGGCATCGGGCAAGGTCTTCGCATACGCCAAGAACTTGTCATAATCGCTGGCGTCGCCGGTGATGTACCGTTCTTCGATCCCGTTGGAACGCATCGCTCTCCACTTGTAATGGTCGCCGTACAGCCATACTTCAGTGATCGTCTTGTACGTCTTGTTCTCATGGATCTCTTGCGGGCTCAGATGACAATGGTAGTCGATGATCGGCATCTGCTTCGCAAAATCATGATACAGTTTGCGAGCGGTCTCATTGCTCAATAGAAAATCTTCATCCATGAATGGTTTAGCCAACACAAGCACCCCTCTTCATAGTATTTCTACTTTATAGCTTACTCTTGTTCACGAAAAATAACAACGTTGTTTTTTGTCACAGGCGCATCCGTTTATCACGTACATCGATCCTAAAGAATAGACGTATGACCAAGTATCTCTCGATCCACCCCCTTGTATGCTTGTATACAAGGATACAAGGGGGCAGAAATGATATGCTCAAAGAGAATATCCTTCGTCACAAGACATCTACATGGCCTCTGAAGTGAACTGGCTCTGATAGAGGTCATGATAATACCCCTTCTTCGCCAACAACGATTGGTGGGTGCCGCGTTCGATGATCCTCCCTTGATGCAGCACCACGATCTGATCGGCATTTTGAATCGTGTTGAGCCGATGGGCTACCACGATGCTCGTGCGCCCTTGCATCAGCCGATACAAGGCTTCCTGAATCTTGATCTCCGTGATCGTATCGATGCTGCTCGTCGCTTCATCGAGGATGAGAATCGCCGGATCCGCCAAGATCGCTCGGGCGATCGCCAGAAGCTGCCGCTGACCTTGGCTGATATCCGCTGCATCCTGCGTCAGGACCGTATCATAGCCCTGCGGCAACTGTATGATGAAGGAATGAGCATTGGCCAGCTTCGCTGCCCGCTCGACCTCCTCATCGCTTGCGTCGAGCCTGCCATAGCGGATATTCTCGCGAATCGTCCCTGTGAAGAGGAAGGTATCCTGCAGAACGAAACCCATCAGCCGGCGCAGCTCATTTCGCGCAATCGTTGTGATATCGAGGCCGTCGATCAGGATGCGTCCCTGCTGCGGATCATAGAAACGGGCGAGCAGGCTCGTGATCGTCGTCTTGCCTGCCCCCGTCGGCCCGACCAGGGCCATCGTCTCGCCGGGTTTCACATGCAGATCGATCCCCTGCAGTGTATCCAGCTTCTCCCCCTCATCTCCGTCATAGGAGAAGGAGACGTTTTCGAAGCGGATCTCCCCGCGAACAGTCTGCAACTGCGCCGTCTGCGGATGCACTTTTTCTCTAGGGTCTTCATGATCTTCATGATCTTCGAACTCCGGCTCCTCTTCCATCACTTCAAACACCCGCTCTGCACCCGCCACTGCGGACAACAAGGTGTTGAATTGATTCGCCAAGTCATTCAGCGGTCGTGTGAACTGCCGAGCATACTCGGCGAAGACGAGAATGGTGCCCACCGAGATAACTCCGCGCAGCGTGAGCCAGCCGCCGATGGCGGCGATGATCGCGAAACTGGCGTTGTTCAGCACATTCATCAGCTTCGGGATGAAGCCGGAATATACCTGTGCCCAGTAAGAAGCATCCCGCAATCGGCGGTTCTTCTCCATGAACTCCTCGATCACCCGCTTCTCCTGTGAGAAGAGCTTGACGATGCGCTGTCCGGACACTGTTTCCTCCACGTACCCGTTAAGTTCACCGAGGTGCCGCTGCTGCTCCTTGAACAGTCTGCCGGTGCGTGAAGTGATCCAACGCATACCCAGGAGCATCAGCGGTACGATCAATAGCGTCACCAGTGTAAGCAGCGGACTCAGCGCCGCCATCAAAACCAACATGCCGGCAAAGGTAAGCACGCTGGAGAAGATCTGAATGAAGGAACTATTCAGCGTCTGGCTGACATTGTCGATGTCATTGGTTATGCGGCTCATCAATTCGCCGTGTCTTCGTTTTACGAAATAATCGATCGGCAGGAGATGAAGGCGGCGGAACAGATCTTTGCGCATCGTGTAGACCGTCTTCTGCGAGATGCCGATCATCCAATAGTTTTGCAAAAAGGCCGACAACGACAAGCCCGCATAGATGCCGCCCAGGCAGATGATCAGCCTCATGAGCCCGTCGCCTTCCTCATAAACCAGGTTATCAACGGCCAATCCCAGTACATAGGGGCCGAGCAATCCCATCGCGACATTCACCACAACCATGAAGAGCACGAGAATGAGCATCCACTTATGGACCGCCAAGTACCGCCACAATTTCCGGATCGTTCCGCCGAGATCCTTGGCCCTTACCTTGGGTTTGCCCAGATTAGCCATGGGGCCTCTAGGGCCGCCGAATCCCGGCATATTCGCCGGCGATCCGCCCTGGTCCTGTATGGATGTGTTCGTACGCTGCTGTTCACTCATAATCCGCTCACCGCCTTTTCTCCAAACTGAGAGGCGACGATGCGTCGGTAGAGATCGGATGATGCCGTGAGTTCTTCATGCGTTCCTTGTGCGATGATCCGTCCCTGATCGAGCAGGATCACCCGATCTGCCTGCATCGCGGTGCTCACCTTCTGGGTGATGATGAGCGTCGTGCAATCATATCGTTTCAACGCTCGCAGCAACTTCGCTTCCGTCTTCAGATCGAGGGCACTGGTGCTGTCGTCCAGCAAGAGCAGCCTTGGTTTACGAATCAGCGCCCTTGCGATAGAGAGCCGCTGCTTCTGCCCGCCGGATAGGTTCACGCCTTTCTGCCCGACGATGGTCCCATAGCCTTCGCCGAGTTCCAGGATCGTCTCATGGATCTGGGCATGCTTGGCGGCTTCCATCACCTCATCCAGCGAAGCGTTATTCTGTCCCCAGCGAATATTGTCGGCGATGGTACCGGTGAATAAGACGACCTCCTGCGGCACCATGCCGATCGAACGGCGCCACTCTTCCAGCGGAAGATCGCGGATATCGACTCCGTCGATCAAGATCCGGCCCCGCTCCGGCTGGAATAGCCGCGGGATGAGCTGGAACATCGAGGACTTGCCGGAACCCGTCGCGCCCATAACGGCCACGGTCTCACCCGGATGCACCACGAATGACAAGTCACGCAGCACCGGTTCCGAAGTGCCCGGATAGCGGAAGGTCACCGCTTCGAACTCCAGCTTGCCTATGATCTCTTTGCCCAGGCAGGGGTCCTCTGCAGCAGCGGCAGCTGGACCTTCCTCCTCGACCTCCGCGCCCATCTCTGCTCTGCTATCCTCCCAGACCAGGGTTTCCTCCCCCGGATCCTCCGCTTGCAGCACTTCTTGAACCCGGCTGGCCGATGCTCTTGCCCGGGCTATACTCATCAGAATGTGAGAGAGCAAACCGAAGATTCCCGTGATCCGCGTCGCATAGATGACGATCGCCGCTGTATCCCCTGCACTTACACCGCCGATTCCCATCTGCCAATTGCCGAACCATAAGATTACCAATATGCTGATATTCATCAACAGAAGCAGGATTGGAATCGTCGTCTCGATGAGACGCAGCGCCTTTGCGGTGCGTTCCATGAGCTCGGTATTGCTTCGATCGAAGCGGTCGATCTCCCGGCGATATCGGACGAAGGCCTTGATCAGACGCATGCCCATCAGATTCTCACGGACGATTCCATTGGTCGCATCCAATTGATTCTGCACCGCTCGGAACAACTGGAAGCCCTTCCTCATCAACCAGATCAAGATGGTCACGCAGATCGGCACCGCGATCAGCAGAATCCCTGCGATCCTCACATCGATTAACAGAGCCATGATCAGGGAACCTGCCATCAAGAGCGGTGCACGCAGCATGATGCGCAGCCCCATGAACACGACGTTCTGCAGCTGGTTCACGTCGCTCGTCATCCGCGTGATGAGCGACGATGGCGGGAAGTGCTGGAACGCGCTGACAGAAAAATGCTGTATGCGCATGAACAACTTCGCGCGAACATCGTAACCAAAATGTTGGCTGACATAAGAAGAATAAAAGGAATTCGTAATCCCCGCCGCAAAACCGAGCAAAGCGACTGCGACCATTAATCCTCCCCATCCCAGAACCGCTGACAAGTCTTGCTTCATAATGCCTTCATCGATCACGGTTTTCATCAACAGCGGATGCCACAGCTCTACGATCAACTCCACGCCCATCAAGGCTAATGCGATGATGATCGGCTTCTTATACGGTTTTAGAAAGGTCCACACCTGCGATCCCAACCTTATGAAAGCGTTATCTCTCCTCTGAATTTGAAAGGGGTACGCCATCACCTGGATGCGCCTCCCCGTTCATTCTGTTCTTAATTGTATCAAAACGGACTCGTTTCAACACCCTTTCGAAGTGCGAATGATGCGATTCGGTATGTGAGACAACAAGAAGTGTTGATTCAGAATACGTCGAGACCGCTGCAGCACACGGATACGACAGTTCCTGTTGACTCAGAGTACCTGCCGATAAGCGGAATATGTAAACGAAAAGGCTGTCCTTCAGTCAGTCATCGCTGACTTACAGGACAGCCCCTCCTCACTGGTGGGAGGATCTGCGTTTACTTAAGGCCTTCTTCAACTTCCTTGACCATCTCTGCTGTCGAGATCAGGCCGCCGCCGGACAGATACCAGTAGTCCGGGCTTAGATAGACGATGTTGTCATTCTGATAAGCCTTCGTCTTATGAATGAGTTCATTGTCCAATACTGCCGCGGCTGGAGTTGCTGCGGCATCGCCGACAACCGCATCGCGGTCTACAACGAAGAGATAATCCGGATCCTTCTCCGCGATGAACTCGAAGGAGATGCTCATGCCGTGAGTATCCACATCGATCGAAGGATCAGCAGGTTTTACGCCCAATTCGTCATGGATGATGCCGAAGCGGGAACCCGGACCGAAGGCGCTCACCTTGCCGCCTGTGGTCAGGATGATGAGACCCGTCTCTTCGCTGGCGGACATCTTCTCGGACACCGCCGCAACGCGTTCTTCGATTGCCGTCAGTTCAGCCTCAGCTTCTTCTTCTTTGCCGAAGATGCCGGCCAAGGTCAACACATTCTCACGGAAGGATGCCATATAACGTTCTGTGTCAATGCCCATGAAGATCGTCGGTGCAATCTCGCTCAGCTCTTCGTAATAGTCCGACTGTCTGCCGGAGATGATGATCAGGTCCGGCCGAAGACCATAGATCGTCTCCATATCCGGCTCTTTCAGCGAACCGACGTTGACATATGGCTCCTCAGCATACTTGGACAGATATCCGGGAACGTTCGCCTGCGGTACGCCCTTGACTTCTACGCCCAGCTTATCCAGCGTATCAAGCGAGCCGAAGTCAAAGACCACAACGGTCTGCGGATTCTTCTTCACCGGCGTTACGCCCAGTTGGTGCGTGATCTCCAGCTCTTCCTCGGCAGTTTCTTCTAGAGCATCTGTATCTTGTTCTTGATTCGCTGCGCCGTTGTCGGACCCCTCACTGACTTGACTTCCTGGTGTGCTGTCATTCTTCGCATCGCTGCCTGCAGCACATGCGGCTGTGGTGACGGCCAACAGCAGCGTGATCAAGATGATCATAAACCTCTTCATGATTACCACTTCCTATCCTCACTAAGTGAATTAGTTGTTATGATGAACTTGATGCCCTGTCTTGGCGCCTTCCAACAAGGCATCAAACCAGTGAACTTATGGCATGTACTGATTACCTCGGTTACAGATTACGTATAATAAAAACCTATGCGATTGCCGCGAATCGTCTCGATATGAATGTCCATATCATAGACTTCCTTCAGCACATGTTCGTTGATGATATTCGTCTTAATATCCTGCTTGACGACTCGGCCGTCCTTCAAGGCCACGATGTAGTCAGAATAACAAGATGCGAAATTGATATCATGGATGACGAACACGATCGTCTTGCCCAGTTCATCGACCATCCGCTGCAAGACGCGCATGATCTGCAGCGAATGCTTCATATCCAGGTTGTTCAGCGGTTCGTCCAGCATGATATATTCCGTATCCTGGGCGAGGACCATCGCGATGAACGCGCGCTGTCTCTGCCCGCCGCTGAGCTCATCCAGATACTGATGCTGCATATCCTCCAGTTCCATATAGGCAAGGGACTGATCGATCACCTCATGGTCCTCCTTCGTCAGGCGCCCCTGCGAATAGGGGAACCGGCCGAAGCTGACGAGATCGCGGACCGTCAAGCGAATATTCAGATGATTGGTTTGTTTCAGGACGGACAGTTTCTTCGCGAGCTCATTGCTCTTGTACTGCCCGATCTCCTTGCCGTCGATATAGATCTCGCCGCTGTCCTTGCTGATCAGGCGGCTCATCATCGACACGAGGGTGCTCTTGCCGGCCCCGTTCGGACCGATGAAAGAAGTGATCTTGCCCTTGGGGATCGTCAAGGAGACGTTATCCACCACGGTTTTGCCGCCGTATCTCTTGCTGACACCCTTCACTACTACCATGATTTACTCTCCTTTAATAACAAGTAGATAAAATACACCCCGCCTAGGAAGTTAATGATCACGCTGATCGTCGTCGAGAAAGTAAACACACGCACCACCAGCAGCTGGGCACAAGCCAGAGAAGCGATGCTGATCAGGATCGCCGCAGGGATGATCACGCCGTGCTTGTGCGACCTGACGAATTGGTAGGCGATGTTCGCCACCAAGAGTCCCAGGAAGGTAACCGGGCCAACCAGCGCGGTGGAGATCGAGATCAATACCACGACGATGAACAGCAGCTGTCTAACCACTTGATCATAAGGAACTCCCAAATTGAGCGCGTGATCCCGGCCTAGAGCAAGCACATCCAGATACTTGGTGAAACGCAGAAAATACAGCGAAATCGCAAACAGCGATACAATCGAGATCGTCAGCAGGTCATCATTGATGTTGTTAAAGCTGGCGAAGCTCTTATCCTGGATAACCACGAATTCATTAGGATCGATGATCATCTCCATGAAGGAAGTGATGCTCGAGAAGAAGGTTCCGAAGATGATCCCTACCAGCAGCAAGAAATAGATATTATTGCCCTCGCGCTGCAGCAAAAATTTAAACAGCAGGCTGGCAAACACGATCATCAGCCCGACGGACAGCATAAAGTGCACATTCGGGTTCATCGTCACCAGGGTCAGCGACCCGAAGACGAAGACGATGACCGTCTGAATCAGCATGTACAGCGCATCCAGCCCGATGATCGACGGCGTAAGGATACGGTTGTTCGTGATCGTCTGAAAGACCACCGTCGAGAAGGCGATGGAAGTACCCACGAGCACGATGGCGATCACCTGTTTCGCCCTGCGCGGCAGGACATAGTCCCAGTAAGGACCGACATCGGTGAACAGATACAGAGCGATGAAGAGCAACGCCAGGACGCCTAATATGCTTAATCTGTGTGTGTTATTCATGACGCTCTTCTCCTCAACAGCAAATACAGGAATGTCCCGCTGCCGATCACTCCGACGGTAAGGCCGATCGCAATCTCATACGGATAGATGATCAATCGGCCGAAGATATCACAGGCCAAGATGAAGATCGCTCCCAGCAGCGCCGTGTATGGCAGGCTGCTGCGCAGGTTATCGCCGCGATAGATCGACACGATGTTCGGGATGATCAGGCCCAAGAAGGGCAGCATGCCAACGGTCAGGACGATGACCGATGTGATCAGTGCAACCACCGCCAGCCCGATATTAACCACCTGTTTGTAGTTCAGACCCAGGTTCGTGGAGAAGTCCTCTCCCATCCCCGCGATGGTGAAGCGATTGGCATAGATGAAAGCAATGATCAGTGCGGGGATGCTTACATACAGCATCTCGTAATTGCCCTTGATGATGTTGGAGAAGCTCCCGAACAACCTCGCCCCGATACTCTGGATCAGATCATACTTGTAAGCGAAGAACGTCGTGATCGAGCCGACGATGTTACCGAACATCAAGCCGACGAGCGGCACGAAAATCACGTCTTTATATTTGACTTTGTCAAGGATCTTCATGAAGACGAAGGTACCCGCCAACGCGAAGGCAAAGGCCAGCGCGATCTTAACTAGAGAATTCGCTGCCGGGAACAACAACATTGCCACCAGAATCCCCAATCTGGCCGAGTCCATCGTCCCTGCAGTCGTAGGCGATACAAACTTGTTTCGCGTCAGCTGCTGCATGATGAGCCCGGCGACGCTGAGACCTGTGCCTGCGATGATGAGACTCAAAAGTCTCGGGATGCGGCTGACCCGCATCACATGCCACTGCGTATCCGTCAGCGAGAAGGTCAAAGCGTCGACGATCGAGATATTCGAGACTCCGACGAACAAAGATGTGATGGACAAAACAACAAGTATGATGGACAGATAGATGATTTTCATAAGCATTCCTATCTCTAGTATTTTATGTAGCCCCTTAAACAGTCAGATCGCTAATTGTAGAAATTCTAATCTGATAATCATTCTCAATAGAGATCGGCATCCCTTATAGGTTAAGGTTATGCATCAGCTATTATAATAAATGATAATCATTCTCACTGTCAACTCTCTTTTTCTATGGAATCACTCAGCCCCGGATGGACCCGCCATTCTCTCCATGACATATGCCGCTTTTTAGCAGTTCCTGCAGCGGGAATGTTTGACATAACGTTCAACTTTTTGAGTGATTCGAATTGACGGAATATATATGTCCCATTAAACTATTAATAACTTTCATATCCTATCAATCCCAATAAAATGAAACTAAGGAGGGAGTCTCTTGCGCAAAGCGCTGTTAATCATCCTGTCGCTCGCCTTCATCTTTGCCCTGTCCGCATGTGCAAGCGGTTCAGATCCGGCAAACAACACGCCGACTAACCAAGCTCTGAATGAGAATCATGCGAACAATGCAGATGAAAGCAGGGAGAATGACGGTCAAACCAATGATCCTGACACCGACGAGAGAACATATAAAATCGGAATCACTCAATACCTGGAACATCCGTCCCTGGATGCGACGCGGGAAGGAATCTTAGACGCACTGAAGGAGGCCGGAATCGAAGAGGGGGTAAATCTGGTCGTCGATTACCATACTGCACAAGCCGATTCGACGAACAATCTGTCGATCGCGAACAAACTCGCCGGCGGTGATTACGACCTCGTCATCGCGATATCGACGCCTTCGTCCATCCCTCTGGCCCAACAGCTGGAGCAATCCCGCAAGGATACGCCGATGCTGTTCGCAGCCGTCACGGACCCTGTACATGCGGGACTCGTCGATTCGCTGGACAATCCGGGAGGCCATATCACCGGTGCCGCAGACTTCGATCCGCAATCGATCGATCTGTTGATGGACTTCATCGCTGAGCACATCCCGGGCATCGAGAAAGTCGGGCTGATCATCAATACCGGCGAGCCGAATGCCCGTGTCATGGCAGATCAAGCCAAAGAAGCGCTGGCCAAGCACGGCATCGAACTGATCGAGGCGCAGGTGACCAATACTTCTGAAGTTCAACAGGCGGCGCAATCCCTTGTCGGTCAGGTTCAAGCATTCTATATCACCCTTGACAATTCCGTTGTAGCTGCAGTCAACGCGATCATTCAGATCGCGGAAGCCGAAGGCATTCCTCTCTTCGCTGCGGACCGCGATACCGTTGAGGGCGGGGCGGTGGCCGCATACGGCTTCGATTATTATGAACACGGATACCAAGCCGGCGAGATGGCGGTAGAGATCTTGAAGAACGGCAAGAGCCCGGCGGAACTGCCTGTTAGAACGCCGCAGAATCTGGACCTGATCTTGAATATGCCCGCTGCTAAGGCGCAAGGCGTCGAAGTGACGGACGAGATGATCCGTAAAGTGAACATGCCCGAACTCAACCTCATCGAGGAGTAACGGACAAGGAAGCAGTGAAGCTTGACGGCTTAGAAGGGCTCCTTGCTTCATCGCACTAAAGCTTCACTGCTTTTTAGCACATGCAGGAGGTTTAAATTATGCTGGCATCATTGCAGGTTACAATCCAACTCGGGCTGCTCTACGCCTTTATGTCCCTAGGGGTATACATCACCTTCCGCATCCTGAAGTTCCCGGATCTGACCGTCGACGGCAGTTTCACCACGGGCGGGGGAATCGCCGCGGTCATGATCGTCCATGGGTATGAGCCGTGGCTCGCTGTGGCCTGCGCCTTCGCCGGGGGTCTGGCTGCCGGTGCCTGTACCGGCTTGCTCCATACGAAAGGCAAGATCAACGGTCTCCTCTCCGGGATCTTGATGATGATCGCGCTGTATTCGATCAATTACCGCATCATGGGGATGCCGAACGTGTCCCTGTTCCGCATCGATACGATCTTCCCGAACGCCCAGGCGTTGGCGAAGAATCCGCTGCTTGAAGACATCGTCTTCATCTGCGTGATCGCCGCGGTGCTCCTTGTTAAGCTGCTGTTGGACTGGTTCTTCCATACCAACTTGGGTTTGGCGATTCGGGCGACAGGGGATAACGACCGGATGATCCGCAGTTTCGGCATGAATACGGATACGACGAAAATCATCGGCATCAGCCTCTCCAACGGGCTTGTCGCCCTGTCGGGCGCTCTGATCGCGCAAAACTACGGTTACGCCGATCTCTATATGGGAGTCGGCATGATCGTGATTGGACTTGCCTCCGTGATCATCGGAGAAGCGATCATCGGCGCACGCAGCGTATTCTTCGCCACTCTGGCTGCAGCCCTTGGTTCCGTCATCTACCGGATCGTCTACGATCTGGCGCTGCGGGTGAAATGGCTGGAGGCATCGGATACGAAACTCATCACCGCCGTGATCGTCATCATCGCCCTGATCGTGCCGGCCTTCCAGAAAAATTGGCGAAACAGCAAACTCGCCCGCAAACGCGCGATCGATCTGCAAGCATCGCAGAGTCGTGCAGCACAGAATCATGCCTTACAGAATCACGCATCACCAAGCCGCTCCGGGGGTGAGATCGATGCTTGAACTGAAACAGGTCACGAAGTTGTTCTTCCCTGGGACGATCGATGAGAAAATCGCCCTAATCGATGTGAATCTGCACCTTCGCGAAGGGGACTTCGTCACGATCATCGGCAGCAACGGTGCCGGCAAGTCCACGCTGATGAACATCATCTCGGGCAGCTTACGGCCGGAGACGGGCAGCGTGAAGATCAAAGGCATCGAGGTGCAGAACTTGCCCGAACATAAGCGAAGCCGCTGGATCGGCCGTGTCTTCCAAGACCCGATGGCCGGAACCGCACCTGAGATGACCATCGAAGAGAACCTGGCAATCGCTTATGCCCGCGGCAAGCGGCGCGGTCTCAGCCTCGGCGTGAACAGAGCGAAGCGCAATTTCTTCCGCGAACAGCTCGCACTGCTTGGCATCGGCTTGGAAGATCGCCTGCGCGCCAAAGTAGGACAGCTCTCCGGCGGCGAACGTCAGGCACTGAGCCTGCTGATGGCGACCTTCACGAAGCCGCAGGTGCTGCTTCTGGATGAGCATACCGCAGCCCTCGATCCCAACCGCGCCGAATTGATCACGCGCATGACAGAAACCTTGGTCCGCGAGCTGGGCCTGACGACGCTGATGGTGACGCATAATATGGAGCAGGCGATCCGCCTCGGCAACCGCCTCATCATGATGGACCAAGGCCGGATCATCCTCGATTACAGCGAGGAAGAGAAGAAGGATCTGACGATCGACAGGCTGCTCGCCGAATTCGAGAAGATCAGCGGACATAAGCTGGCCGATGATAAATTGGTGTTTGGATAACACGCAGACCGCTTGCAGACAGCACGAAGCCCTCAGAAACCGGGGATTTGTTTCCCGTTCTTAGGGCTTTATTTTTCCTCTGATTCGGTTCATCTTGAGACGCTTATGAAAGACCTCACGACGGCCTTGCCGATCAGGCTCTTAATCCGCCCAATAATCTCCCCAATGCCCGCCGACGCGAGGCCTTTCGATATCGCTGAACATAGGAGTAGTCTGTTAAGATGACCCCTGCATCCCGAAGGGCATAAGCAAAATCCGAATCCAGCATCAAGCGGTATTCCCATACCCGCTTCTCCCAGGAGGGCACCTTCGCCTTCATCTCCTCATCTTCCAAGGCCGGATGGATATAGATCTCCGAGACACCCTCGGGAAGTTCATAAATCTTGGTGATCAGCATCTGCTTGAAGCGTTCGTAGGTCTCTCCAGGCTGCACGTCATAGGAATGAGAGAGCAGGTAATCGGGGATGCGGCAGCCGACCAGATCGGCAAACGCAGTGACTATAGACAGGGTGCCTGCGGCATTGGGAATCGAGTTGAGCAGCTCATCCTTGGCTGCGATGTAACGAGGCAGACGGAAGGGCAGCCTCCGTTTCGCACATTCCCTGAGCACATAAGGAAGATGACTGCGCCCTGTTGCGATCCCATATAAGCTGCCCATATGATTGTCAACGTGAGAGATCGCAATCCCAGCCTGAGCCATCGCCGCAAACTGCGCCTGAATCTCAGCCCTGACCTCCTTCGTCACCGCCTTGATCTCGAATTCCTCGATCGTCTTCGGCATCGCTCCGCTCTCATCGTGCAGGGACTTGCCGCCGCTCAGACTCTTCCAGCGAAGCCCATCGATCTCGCTGGTCAGGGTCAGATGCAGTCCGATATTCTTCAGCCCGCGCCGTCTAACCCACGCGGCAGCTTCAGCAAAGGCCGGCGCCGGCGGCATCAGCGTCGCGGAGGATACCCGCCGCTCTTCAAGCAGATGCTGAATCGCCTCATTGGCTGCACGGCACTGGCCGTAATCATCGCAATTCAAGATGAGACGCCGCTCCATCCTGATCAGACCTCCTCAACCTTATCGGTATAGCCTCTTAGTGCCCAAGAGAGGATGAAGGATATCATCAGCAAGGTGAATGGGATCACGCAGATGAGGAAGCGGAACGCACCTTCCGGATTCGGGCCGGGCTGCTCCCCGCTTTCATATCCGAAGATGACACTGACCACGAAGAAGGCCAGGGCCGACAAGAAACCGCTCGAACGGGTGATGAATCCCGCAACGGCGGTATAGATGCCCTCCCTCCTCCTCCCCGTCTGTTTGGCATCCCGGTCGATGATCTGACCGCTGACCACGGGCGGCGTCACCAAGAAACCCGCCAGTCCGAAGCCGACGATCACGCCCGCGAGGATCCCTCCAGCCAATCCCTCGGCGAACCAGAGCGGAATCACGGAACAAGCATAACAGGCGAAGGCCCACCGCCAGCTGCGGACGGCTCCCAGTCTCCGTACCACGGCATACCACACGAATACCAGCGGGATGACGGAGACGAACACCGCCGCCATCAACAGGGTGACCTCTGCATCGGGAATGCCGAGCACATAGATCGCGTAGAAGGGGATCATCGAACTGATGAGGCCGTTCACCGTCTGCGCGAAGGAATTGGCGATGTTGAAGATCCAGAATGCACGGTTGCCTAAGGTCAGCCGGAACGCCTTGGCCAGCTTCAGCGGTTCTTGCGTTCGCGCATCCTCCCGCTCCCGGATCATCGCCATGCAGTACCACATCAGCAGCAAGAACAGCCCCGCATAGATCCAAGCCATCGACCCAAAGCCTAAGGCCGTGTAGATCAGCGGCGTAACCGCTGTTGCAACAAGCAATGCCGCGATCTGATAAGCCTGCTGGATCGCCGAAGCCCTTGCCCGTATGCGGTCGCCTCGATAAAGCTCTGGAAATAGTGCGCCGTAATTCACCCAGATGACCGCTGATGCGGTCTCGAACAAGAGAAGCGCCAGCAGGAACCAGATGAACAGACCGTTCTGTCCAAGGGAAGATGGAGCGGAGAACATCATGATGAAGGTGAGAGCCATAAACGGCAACGCTCCGTAGATCCAAGGTTTTCGCCGTCCGAAGCGCGTTCTCGTCCGGTCGGAAAGGTACCCCAGCATGGGTTCATTGAGCGCATCCCAGATCGTGTAGATCAGTCTCGCTAATGTCGCAAGGCCGATGCCTAAGCCTAAGGTCTCGACGTAATAGTAGCTGTGAAAGGACATGAAGGCTTGCACCGGAATCATCATCGCCAACATGCCGGCTGCATACGCATATGGTGAGTTCACTCGCTTGCTCATCCCCATCCCCCGCTCCCGCATGAATAAAAGCATAATGATAAAATGAGCCGTTTATGGGACTTCATTTGTAAACGCTCTCATGTTATCATATTCCATGTACCGGCTGGTTACCTCTGCTTCGAAGAATCTGGGCTGAATCACCGCAGTGATCACACTTCAATTGTACGCTTGCAGATCCAGAATAGACTTTATGATGCGATTTGCTTAGAAGATTTGGCATAGACTATGAATAGATCCTCGATTTTGCACATTCCTGGCAACATGCTATGATGGTACCATGCCGGACATCCATCACACGAACACTGAATCCTTAACCATCACCCAACAAGGAGGAATAGGATATGACCGCGCATGCCGCGAGCAAAATCTCCGATGAGAGAAGAATCCGTGCTTACTCCGAAGGCATCAGCTTCCAGCAGTTTGTTGAACAAGCGGAAGTCAATCAAGAACTGCTGTCGAGCAACTTTGACGCATATGCACTGACGGAAGAAGAGCTAACCTTTTTCCAATCCATCTCTGAGCCCATCGATGTGATCGTGCTTGCCCATGATTGGTGCGGCGATGTTGCCTCGAACCTGCCGCTGTTTGCGAAGATCGAACAGCTGACGGGCAAGCTCAAGCTGCATATCTTAAACCGCGATCCGGACAACTGGGATATCGCCCATGCCTATCCGGCCGCGGACGGGAAGCATCGACTCCCTACCTATATCTTCTTCGACGGTGAGGGACGGGAACTCGGCACCTTCATCGAACGCCCTGAAGAGATCACGGAGATGATCCCCGAATGGCGCGCCCAGTTCTGGCAGCTGCATCCGGAATGGAGCTGGGAAGGCAAGTCCATAGACAGCATCGGCGAGGAAGGAATCGCCGCATGGCGGGCATATATGATGTCGCAGCGGCAAGAGAAGCGAGACCTGGAGAAGGAAGGCATCCTCAAAGCGCTGCGAGCGATCATCGGTTAAATGAAATAAGGCAGCCCCGGTTTCTTATGGAAGCCGGAGGCTGCCTTAACTTGTTAGAGATTATCGAAGAATACCCGCAGGACATCCGCCCCGCCCAGGAACGTACCCAAGGAGCTGCCGAGATTGGCCAGGACGACGACGAGCAAGATGCGTGTCACTTTGTTTCGCCAGAACCCTTTGAAACTTAAGATGTCGGTGGACAAGCGCTCAAAGTCCCCCACATTGGGCCTTTTGAAGTAGGCTTGGACAATACCTGCAAACCAGCCCGCCGCAAGAAACGGGAAGAATGACGTGATCGGCGCGGCGATGAAAGCCGTTAAAATCGCCAGCGGATGAGCCAGAGCGAAGGCTGCCCCGATCGCCGAAAGGGAGCCGTTCCACAGAACCCAGCTGACGGTCTGCTGCCAGCCCGCCTGCGGATTGGCTAAGAATGTATACAAGACGACGGCCAAGATGAGGATCGGGATACTCCAGCCGATGATCTTCGGCCACTTGGACTTCGGCGGAACTTTCGTTAATTCCGTCAAATCATGGTCATGCTTGATCGCTTCCTTCACCCCGGGTACATGGGCTGCACCAAGTACAGCAACGATCTTATTGCCCGGCGCCTCTTTGATCTTCTGGGCGAGATATTGGTCCCGTTCATCGATCAGCGGCGTCTTCAGACGCGGGAAGCTCTGCGTAAATTCCTCCAGCATCGAATCAAGCATATCCTGCGATTTCATCTTCTCCAGCTCTTCCTCGGTGATTTCTTCATCGCTGAAGATGCTGTAGAAGATCTGCACCAAGAGCTTCATCTTCCCCCAGAAGCCGACGTTCTTCCAGATGCGCGAGAAGGTCACCTGGATATTGCGGTCAGCAAGGACCAGCTGCGCCCCGATCTCTTCGGCTGAGCGAATGCCCTGGATCATCTCCTGCCCCGGCTGGATGCCGAACTGCTCGGCGATCCGCTTCTGGAACGAAGAGATGGCCAGATTGATGAGCAGCAGAGTGGCTTTCCCCTCTTTGATCACCTTGAAGATATCGGTTTCCTTCCACTTCTTCTCCTGCATGATCGATTGGTAGCGCTGCTCGTCCAATTCCACGCAAACAGCATCAGGCCTCTCTCGCTCGATCACTTCCTTGACCTGTTCGGCGCTCTGCTTCGATACATGCGCTGTTCCGATCAGAATATATTCTTTGCCATCCAGGTGGATTCGCGTGATATGATCTTCAACCGCCTGTTTCTCTATCACATTGTTCTCGGTCATAGCAACCTTCCTTCATCAAGATCACGCCGCATGAACTGCGGCCGGAATATCATCGAATATTCAAACTTCATTCATTATACAATAAGGGGCATCATCATTAAACCGCTGATTTGCAGACCCTGACAGCTTCCGATGATCAATAAAAGGGAAGCCAGCCATGGGCTTCCCTCGGGTTCTATAACGCTGTTGTTGTACCGCCCTTCACTTCCACGATCCGCTCATCATCGACCTTGAGCCACACACTCTGATATGACGGGTTATAGACAAAGTCCTGCGATGCGGAGAACTGTAATCTTCGAAAGGCATTCATATAGTCCACATACTCGATGTTGGTCGCATACCAGATGTCATCGCGGCGGCCCATCATCTTGCAGAACTTCTCGATTAAGTCCCAGTTGTTATCGTTGTCAAATTCATAGCTGTGGCCCCATACATACATCATATACAGGTACTGACTCTTATGTAAGGCTAAGAACTGTTCACCCAGGTTCAACAGATCCCGGTTATGATGACAGGTTGAGCGCCACTCGAGGAGATCATCGGGGAGCCCGAAGGAGCCTGTCCCGCCCACCGTGCGAGCATATTCGATGCCAAGATGCGGGAGCATCTGTTTAATGGTGCTGTTGTATGAACCGTTCGGATAGGACATCCCGCGCACGGGATAGCCGACGATCCCCTCCAGCCGCTTGCGATCCTCCATGATCTCGTAAACCAGCTGTTCCTTAGAGCATCTAGCGATCGTAGGATGGGTGAGCGTATGGGCGGACACCTCATGTCCCGCATACAGCTCCGGAATCTCCTCCTCCGTCACGCGATCCCCTTGGCCGATCAAGCCGCCGTTTAGATGGAACGTCCCCTTGATGCCATAGCGATTGAAGATCTCGACTAACCGGCGATCGGCGGTGCGTCCGTCATCATAGCTCATCGTGAGTACCTTGAACTTCCCTTCTGGAAACGTTGCCACAACTCGTTTCATCCCTCGATTCCTCCCTTGGCTGTCCATCTAAGTTCATCATATCACGAATCTTGGATGCGCAACATATGGATGCGATGGATGAAGCTGCAATTGGTGAATCTGTACTTTCTCTGCGGACTTAATCGCGCCCCCGCTGGGTCAGCTTACGCTGCACCTTCTCTTCGTATTCCTGGAACACAGCCGAGTGCCCCCATCCTCTCTGCGCCATCAAAGCTTGGTAACGAAGCCGCAGCACCGCAAGCTCCCGGTCTAACCTGACCCTCTCCTGCTCATCCTGGCAGCTGTTGATCAGGTCTTGCAGCGTGACCATCTCCTTGTGCAGCTGCAGTTCCTCCGGCAAGACGCCTGCGTTTTTGAGCAATCGGTAGCTCGCCCGAAGGTCCTCCGGCACCATCGAGTCGTCCTCTAATTGCAGCGGCTTGCCCATCCCCGGCAGGTTATCCAGCTTCCCTTGGTTGATCGCCTCTTGGATCTTCTCCTCGGCGATTCTCGAGATCCAATCCATGCCGTCTCCACTCCCTTGATATTCGCTGAGGTTTGTGCCAATTTTATTCTTCATTTTACTATAGCGCCTTTATTTTGTGTCTTCATTGTTGGTTTCTTCCATCCCTGATCTTAAGATCGATCACTTTAACGGCCTATAGAGGTATGATAAAATATTTCAGTAGCATTCATACAAATCCTAGGATCGAAAGCGAGTTGGAATGACCTTATGGGGCGCAAATGGAACAATATCAAATACAAAAAAGCCGCTAAAGACGCCAACACAAGCCGCATCTACGCCAAATTCGGCCGCGAGCTCTATGCGGCAGCCAGACGCGGCGACCCCGATCCAGAGACGAATCAAGCGCTGAAGCTCGTCATCGAGCGTGCTAAGACGTACAATGTGCCGAAGGCCATCATCGACCGTGCGATCGAGAAGGCGAAGGGCAACTCCGATGAAACCTTCGAAGAATTGCGTTACGAAGGCTTCGGACCGAATGGTTCGATGATCATCGTCGATACACTTACGAATAACGTGAACCGAACCGCTGCCGAGGTTCGCGCTGCCTTCAACAAGAACGGCGGCAACATGGGCGTGAGCGGTTCCGTCTCCTATATGTTCGATGCCACAGCTGTGCTCGGAATCGAGGGCAAATCGGCGGAAGAAGTGCTCGAACTGCTGATGGAATCCGACATCGATGTGCGCGATATTATCGAAGAGGATGACACGGTGATCGTCTATGCGGAGCCGGATCAGTTCCACGACGTTCAGCTGGCCTTTAAGAATGCCGGCATCACAGAGTTCGCCGTGGCAGAACTGACGATGCTGCCGAAGAACGAGATCGTCTTGCCGGAAGACGCCCAAGCCCAGTTCGAGAAGCTGATCGACGCTCTGGATGATCTGGAGGACGTGCAGCAGATCTATCATAACGTAGATCTAGAAGAATAATATTAAGAAGGAGGCCGCCGCTTGCGGCCTCTTCAGCTATCTGATGCACTGTTGCTGCGCCTGAGTCGACAAGAAATGTTGTCTCGGTGTGGGAAACGTGCAATGCGATGCTTGAGACGACAAGATGTATCGACTTCACATAAGAACTGCGCGCTTCGATGGCTGTGACGACAGGAAGTATCGTCTCAGTTACTGGATCGCGGAGAGCTCAGCAATCTCCTCTGCACTGAGAACTCCATCATAGATTCTCAATTCATCGATCAGCCCCTGATAAGGCGGATCCCACCAATTCACACCCAAACTGAAGCTTGCGCTTGAGGTTGTGAAGATATCCGGAAAGTCCGTGCCGCTGAACTTCTCCTCCCCGTCCACATAGACGCGAACAGTTCCTTCTTCCACGGAAAAAGCCAGATGCGTCCATTCATCGGTGTCCACCGTTAAACCCGTTGCCGCATCATACCACCGGCTGCTCCCTGACCACACCATGGTCTGGTCGCCTGCCGGTCCCATCGGCACGATGCTGACCCAGTTATTGCTGTCCCGTGCTCCGAAGAACGTCGTTGTGAACAAGGTTAAGTCCTTGGGCTGAATCCACAGGGATACGGTGTATTCATCCCCAAGGATGAGCCCGTTCGGCAGCCGCACCCCCGATTGACCATCGAAAACCGCCGCCTGGCCGATCACCCCTTCAGCATAGGTGATCTCACCGCCGGTGTTGTCGATGCGATCGCCCGTCGGTCTGCCTGCGGCTTGCTGCCCCGTCGAGTCCTCCAGATTCCCTTCGAAAGCATAATGCGCCTTCAAACCCACCTTGATCTCTGGCAATACGGTGATCTCGAAGGACTTCGTGCGCACGGCATCCCCTTTCCGGATCGTCGCAGTCAAGGTCGCTTTGGCCGCCTCCGAACCCGCCGGCGGACGAGTCACGACCCCCTTATCCGTTACCGCCTCCGGATTCGAGGATGTCCAGCTGATCACCGCCCCTTCCGATCCGACCTCTGGCAGCGTAAGATCGGCCACGACGTTCACCGTCTGTTCCAGCTTCAACTCCTGTTCTACGGCCGCCGCCACTTCCTCGTCGCTTCGTTCGGGAACCATGCTTCCCCATAAGGTCATCCCTTCATCGCTCACCGCGGTGAAGGCCAATACATAATTGCTGGTCACCGGATCCCATTGCCATACATAGACTCCTTCGTAGGTAACGCCGTTCAAGGTGATCGTTGCATACCAGCGATCTGTCTTCTGCCAAGTGCCGCTGGCAGCCCCGGTGATCGTGCCGTCGGCCTCGAAGCGGATGCGCTCCGGTTTCTTGAGTACCGCCAGATTATCCTTTCCGTGATTGATGATCTTGTAACTGCCGACCAGCCAATCCTCCTCAATCTCCTCCAGCGTTTCTCCGGCATAGCGATATGGGGCAGCTACGGGCCAGCCATCCTTATTCATAAACAGTTGATGCACCCGCACCTCATGCATCTCGCCGCGGTTTGGGAACCTCGTATGGAACACGAGGAATCGCTTGCCAAGTTCTTGATCGATCAGCACGGAATTATGGCCGGGGGATGCATAGCCGATCCCGCTGCCGGACCCGGGATCCCCAGGCAGGCGTTCGAAGATGAAATTACCCATCAGCTTATTGCCATAGGGCGCATTGTCCACACTTCCTGGCAGCACCGCATGCTGTCCCTGAATATCCAGATACGGTCCGTCGGGCCTCTCCGAGCGAAAAAGACGCATATTATATCCGCCGTCGGCTCCCAGCCAGCCATAAGTCATGTAGAGATAGTAATAACCCGTCTCATCGTCATAGACAATATAAGGTCCTTCTCCGGACTTGGTATACCCGCCGGCGATCTTCGTCCCGAAGTAGCGGTCGATCATCCGGCCGTCCTCTGTCTCCCCGTCCTCTCCAGGATAGATCGCGCGTCCTGTAACCGGATCGATCTCGAGCAAGAAGATGCCGCCGGACCAAGAGCCGTAGGACATCCACAACCTGCCGTCAGTGTCATAGAACAGATTCGCATCGATGGCATTCGGATACAAGCGGTTATTGTAAGCCCCGTTCGAAGTGAACCAGGCTTCGTTCACACCGCTCAGTTGCCCGCTTTCGATCAGTTTCGGAATATTCGTATTCGTCCAGACCTTGTTCACATCGCTGTTCGCATCATAAGCTTCATGTTCAGTGAATCCGGAATACACGATGGTATCTACGTATTCATAAGGCCCCTCGATCTCCCGCGATACGGCAAAGCCGATGGCAGACCGAATATAGGTAGAAGACACACTGTAATAGAGCATATAGGCCCCTTTCGTGCCATCCTCGTGGACATAGTGTTCATTCCAGAAGATCTCCGGCGCCCATACTGCGTATCCTCCTTTGCTGTCCGCATCATCCTCTCCAGCCCATGCGAAGGATTCGGCCAGATTGGCGGAGAGATCCCCATACAGGGCGTTGCCCGGCGTCCGGTAGCCGTTCGTAAATCTCATCCACGACATCAGGTCCTCAGAGCGGGCCGCTTCGATATGCGTGCCGAAGATATAATAGACCCCATCCGCCTTGATGATCGACGGGTCATGGACGGATACATTGGTGAACACCGGCGGATCCGCTTCATACTGCACCGTCGCAGACGCCGGCTCTCCGCTGCCATTCTTGTCTTCATGACTTTCCGGATCTTGGGATTGGATGTTCCCTCCTTGGCCTTGGTTCAGATAGATCACCCCCGCTCCGAAAGTTATGGCTGTCACGGCGAACAGGATCGTGATATACAGCGTCATCCTTCCGTTGCCCAATGGCAGCTCCCCTCCCCTCTTTCCTCACTCCAGTGCCCATGTTGCGCACCGTAATCGAGCCCCGCTTCCAATGCTGCACTATGTTACACATAGACTGCCCATACCATGACCATCCAAGCAGTGCATATCCCGGAAATCACCCCGATTACAGCGCTTACAAGATGTTATATTATTAATATGTTCGATGATATATTAACAATACTATAAATCTGATCCGTCATCAACGGTTTCTTTCCCGCTGTTCGAACTGGCCAATAAGAACAAAAAACCGATCCTTACCCAATTCATCCGGGCAAGGATCCGGTCTCTTAAGCAATCATTATGTCATTCATTAATCCAACGTTACCTTCGTCAAGGCAATGGCTATCGCGTCTTCAATCGGCTTCACCGTAGAAGCGAGATAGTTGTTGATCATGATGGAGAAAACCAGGCGATCACCGGACGGTGTCGTCACATAACCAGAGAGAGAAGAAACGCTGGTTAGGGAGCCCGTCTTGGCCAGCACGTTCCCCTGCGCGGCTGTTCCGTTCATGCGGTAGCGCAGCGTGCCGCCTTCCATCCGATCTGGTGAACCCGCCACGGGCAGGGAACGTTCAAAGATCGGGTACCAGTCCCTGCTCTGAACGGCATACAACAGCCAAGATAATTGATCAGCCGGGATCATCGTCTTATGGCTCATCCCCGAGCCGTCGCGCAGCATGATCGTCGAAGTATCCACACCGAATTCGCCGAGCGTCTCCTGGATCACCTGCAATCCTTTGTCCCAGCTGCCTTCCCCATAGATCACCCTGCCCAGCTCTTTGGTCAGGATCTCGCCGTGACCGTTATTGCTCAGCTTCATGAAGGGGATGATAAGTTCCGACAGCGGAATCGATTGCTTCGACATCAGCAGCGTACTCTCTTCCGGCTTCGTGCCGGTGAGCCGTTCCGACCATGGCGCGAACTCGATGCCGTGCTCGCGAAGCGACTGGTAGAAAACATCGATGGCATATCCCGTCGGTTCCCATACCGAAGCCAAGCTTCTCACAGGCGAAGACCCGAGCGGGATCGTTCCTTCGACGATGATCCGATTCGTCCCATGTTCGCGTTCGACGGTCAGTTTCCGCTTGCCTTTACGATCCACGGTCACCGCATGATTCACGACAGTCACATATTCATTAACCGGTTTCAAAGCAACCTGAGCAGGTTCGCCCGCAGCAGAGCCGGGGCTTACCTCAACGATCACCGTTCCTGCGTCATAATCGTCGTTGGGCGACAGAGTTAATGCGGAAATCTGCGTTCCCGTATAGTAAGGTTCATCATTCCAATTGAGATCCCGTGACAGCCGCACATCATCATACCAGCTGTCGTCGCCGATCAGATGCCCGTCAATCCGCTCGATGCCCAGTTCCAGCAGCTGCTTCGCAAATTGATCCAAATCTTCCTTCATCAAAGTGGGGTCGCCCTTCCCTACCAAATATAGGTTTCCTGTGAGCACGCGGCCTTCCGCTTCACCGTCCGTCCACAGCTCCGTGCTGAAGCGATAATCCGCACCTAACTTCTCCAATGCACTCACAGCCGTTAAGATCTTCATGCTGGATGCAGGGTGCAGACGGAGATCCCCAAGATGGGAATACAGCAATTCACCGGTCTCCGCATGGCGAACGCTGACCCCGGCGAGCGCCCCTTGCAATCGGCGGTCCTGCAGGATCGGATCGATCAGCTCGGCCAATCCTTCTGCATGATGAATCGAGGTTTCTATAGCATAGTCACGCTCGACCTGCCAGATCGGGGCGGACAAGTCCCCTGCCATCGTGAACATGGAGACCAAAGCGCCGAAGATCATATATAAGATGGAATTTGCCAGCATACCGGTCACTCCTAATCATATCCCGTCAATCTCTTAGCTCCATTGTAACCGACCACGTTTTCAACTGTAAACCGAAACGGCTGTTATCCATCCATCCTGGATGAACCCTCAAGAAGAAGGAACACTAACAGCAGCGAAGCTCATGCAACACAAAATGTTCACTTACTTGTATTGATATACTTACGAAAATACAGTACAATGTTGGCAAGTGATAAGGAGGCGATTGATAACCATGGCGGAACAAGCAACTAATAAAAAGGCGCCCGTGATCGAGATCGGCATCACGACCTTCCTGGAAGCGGATCCCGATCCGGTCACCGGCAAGAGAATCACCCATGCCGAACGGATCCAGCGTGCTGTAGAGGAGATCGTCGCGGCTGATGAAGTCGGTCTGGATGTATACGGAATCGGCGAGCATCACCGTGAGGACTACGCCAGTTCGGCGCCGGAGATCATCCTGGCAGCAGGTGCAGCACGTACCAAACGCATCCGGCTGACCAGTGCGGTAACCGTCCTGTCATCGGATGATCCGGTGCGCGTGTATCAGGCATTCTCGACCCTCGATGCCATCTCGGGCGGGAGGGCTGAGATCATGGCCGGCAGAGGATCCTTCATCGAGTCCTTCCCTCTGTTCGGTTACAGTCTCAATGACTATGAAGAATTATTCGAAGAGAAATTACAGCTCCTGCTGGAGATCTGCAAATCCGAGAAAGTGACTTGGCCCGGCGGTCACCGCCCCGCGATCGACAATCTGGGTGTATATCCAAGAGCCGTGCAGGATCCGCTTCCCGTCTGGATCGCAAGCGGCGGCACACCCCAATCCGTCGCCCGCGCGGGGATGCTGGGACTGCCCTTGGCACTGGCGATCATCGGCGGACAGCCGGCGCGCTTCGCTCCGCTGGTTGAGCTGTACAAGGAAGCAGCCAGAAAGGCCGGCCATGATCCGGATCAACTGCCCGTCGCTACCCATTCCCACGGGTTCATCGCCGATACGAAGGAGCGGGCAGAGGAGCTGTTCTATCCGCCGCATGTTGCTCAGATGAACAAGCTGGGCCGTGAACGCGGATGGCCTCCATACGGCCGCGCTTCCTTCGAAGCCGCTCGCAGCTTAGACGGTGCGCTCTATGTCGGCGATCCGGAATATGTTGCAGAGAAGATCATCTTGCTGCATAAGAATCTCGGCATCACCCGCTTCATGCTGCACAGCGATTTTGGCTCGATCCCGCATGAAGACATGCTGCGCTCGATCGAACTCCTCGGGACTAAGGTGGCGCCTCTGGTGCGGCAAGAGATCGCCAAACTATACTCCTGATCTTGGCGATTCACCATCTTCCAAACTTGCACCCGTATGGTTGGATGTTTAAGTGTGCAGATGAGCATGCAGAGGAGTAAAATCAGTGCGCGAGGCGAAGTTCATCACGCATAAGTACGCATAGGGCTGTCCGCCAGTCAGTCATCACTGCTTGCTGGACAGCCCTTATTCATCGCTGACGGTGTGATTCTTGCCGCTCCGCTTCGCTTTATATAATAACGCATCTGCTTGATCGAACAGCTCTGAACCGCTCATACCGGGCTTCGCCGCCTTGAGACCGATGCTGACCGTCACCGGTTCATGCCCTGTCTCTGGATGTCGGAAACGCATCAAGGATGTACGGATGCGCTCGCAGATGTACAAGGAATCCTTAAGCGATTTATCGGTGAAGATCAATGCAAACTCCTCACCGCCATACCGTGCTGCGAAGTCCTCGCTCTCCTTCTCGCGGCTGATCGTCTCCGCGACCCTCGTAATGATCACATCCCCTGTTGAATGGCCGTATGTATCATTGATCTGTTTGAAATTATCGATATCCATCACCGCCACCTGCAAGTATTCGATCTGCCGGTCCTTCAGCTCTTCCAGCATGGAATCCAGGTATTCATAGAACATCTTGTGATTATACAACCCGGTCAGCGGATCGGTCTTGGACAGTTTCTCCATCATCATGCTGTTGGAACGAAGGCGTGCACCGATGATCGCTTCTGCCGCAAGCAAACTGGTGACCAAGATATGTATCGATACCAATGGAACCATGTGATGCAGGGGGTCTGGAGCAAGGAATACCGTTTCATGATACCGGCTTACAAAATAGATAGTATAGACTACGTTAGCCAATCCGATGATGAGTACAGGACGATAATCAAAATACAAGGAGATCAGGGCGCTGTAGAAGAAAGTCAGGATGTAGACGACGAATTCCGGCGGAAGGAGATAACCCTGGATCGAGAAGATCAAAGCGATATAGTACATGATGTATCGATCGAGGATCTGTCTCCATACCAGAATGGTGGGGATCGTGAAGAGCAGGACGCCTGCGGTCAGAATCGCTGCGGCAAATCTTAATTCGACGGCAATCGCTGCCGAGATGCTTCCCACGATCGCCATCGTCCAGCATATGAACAGCATAAACTTGTTGCGATCGTTCAATGAATATAAGTCCCATGACTTCATCAGCCTCTCCCCCCTCCGATCGATACATACACATAACAAAAGCCACTTTATAGGAAAGTGGCCGAAGTGTCTATTTGCCTCGGCGGACCGGCTGCCATAGTCATAGAATCTGTCCTTAGGCCCGCAGCTTTGCGTCTTTGTCTTTCGACAAGTTTGCCCTTATCGAATTCTTAGAGTAATTATAAATCAGCTGTCCCCCACGTTCAACATAATTCGACATTCTTCACGTCTATCAGCAAGGAATAACAGTCTGTTGGAACTGGTTCTTACCTCATGTATTAGGTCTTTAGAATTTATTTCGCTTGTTTACTCTTGCATGCATCCTTCACTCTATCCCATCTGGCGGCTGCACTCTCATAAGAGAAGCCTGAACGACTCGGCATTCAGGCTTCTTGCTGTACACTTGCTGTTTGGCCGGGCACTGCTTCTGCTTCTAATCCCAGCATGCGTGCCGTTGATTCGTGCAGTTCCTGAATCAGCTCGGGATGTTCCGTTAACTTGAGGCCATAGGAAGGAATCATCTCCACAATCTTCTCTTCCCAAGCCTTGAGATATTGCGGAAAACATCTCTGGATCACTTCCAACATCACGGATACGGCTGTGGAAGCACCTGGGGAAGCACCTAACAGAGCGGCAATCGACCCGTCCGCCGCGCTGATCACCTCAGTTCCGAATTGCAGCGTTCCTCTGCCGACTGCTGTGTCCTTGATGATCTGAACCCGCTGTCCAGCGACGATCAGCTCCCAATCTTCGCTCCTCGCATTCGGGATGAACTCTCGCAAGGCCTCCATGCGCTGTTCCTTCGTCAACATGACCTGCTGGATGAGGTATGCCGTCAGCGAGAAATTCTTCACCCCGGCGGCCAGCATCGTCAACAAATTGTGCAGCTTCACGGATGTGAACAGATCAAGCATCGACCCGGCTTTCAAGAACTTGGGCGAGAAGCCCGCAAAGGGACCGAACAACAGGGATCTTTCGTGATCGATGATCCTCGTATCCAAGTGCGGCACCGACATCGGCGGTGCGCCGACCGGAGCCTTGCCGTACACCTTCGCATGGTGCTGTGTGACGATCTCCGGATTCTTGCAGACCATGAACAAGCCGCTGACCGGGAAACCGCCGATCCCCTTGCCCTCGGGAATGCCGGACTTCTGCAGCAGATGCAGACTGCCGCCTCCGCCGCCGATGAAGACGAACTTGGCACGGTGGTATTCTGTCTCACCGGTCTGAAGATTCCTAACCTTAAGTTCCCAAGATCCGTCGCCGGCGCGCTTGAGATCATCCACGTGGCGATGGTATTGGACATTCACCTGCTTCCGCTGCAGATGACCAAAGAGCAGACGCGTTAATGCCCCAAAGTTCACATCCGTGCCCGATTCCATTCGCGTCGCCGCGATCGGGCCCTTTATGATCCGATCCTGCATCATCAGCGGGATCCACTCCCGAAGCTGATCCGGATCCTCCGAATACTCCATGCCTTGAAACAGCGGATGGCGTGACATCGTCTCGTAGCGTTTCTTAAGGAAAGCCGAATCTTGCTCTCCTTGGACGAAACTCATATGCGGTACAGGAGCGATAAAATCCCGCGGATTCTCAATGATCTTGCTCTGCACAAGATAAGACCAGAACTGCTTGGATACTTGGAATTCCTCGTTCACTTTCACCGCTTTGCTGATGTCGATGGAGCCGTCCGGCTGTTCGACGGTATAGTTCAGCTCGCATAAGGATGCATGCCCGGTGCCGGCGTTGTTCCATTCATTCGAACTTTCTTCGCCCGGCCGGGACAATCGTTCGAATACGGTGATCTCCCAGTCAGGTGCTAACTCCTTAAGCAGCGTACCCAGTGTCGCACTCATGATCCCCGCGCCGATCAAGATGACGTCAGTTCTAGAATGTTGATTGCTCATAGATACCGTCCTCACATGAGTATTTGTCGCAGACAAGAGGCTGTTGCCCCCATGTAAGCGCTCACCCAGTCTGTTATACAACCAACCTTCTCGTCCGAATTCTGCGTTATTTTACTATCCATAGTGTATCATTATTGTGAATATATGAAAATATCATTTTATGGTGATATCCGCTCTTGACTCAATTGCTCGACAAACTTCTTCGAAGCCGGGGACAGGGAGACGCTTTGGAGATAACAGATGCCGATGTGCCGCTTCGGAATCTCCTGCTGTAAGGGGATCTCGTATACGAGCTGCTGTTCCAGATAATCGCGGGCAAACTGTTTGATCACACAGGCGATCCCCAGATTGATCTTGGCAAACTCCAACAACAGGTCATGGGATCCCAGTTCAAATTCCGGAGACACCTTCACCCCCGCCGCAGACAGCACATCCTCTACATACTTCCGCGAGTTGGAGCTTGGCTCCAACAAGATCAGGGGCAGAGAAGCAATGTCCCGAAGATGCATCGGTTCCCGGCACTGCGCTCGATATTTGTCTCCGCAGACGAAGATATCTTGCACTTCTAGACAGGGGATCTGTTCCAAGGAGGGATCGTTCAGCGGAAAATTGCATACGCCGAGATCGACAGCCCCCGACTTGAGCAGGGCACAGATTTCCAGTGTCGTACCGTTCACAATCTTGAACCGGATATTCGGATAGCGAATGTGGAATTCCTCCAGATAGGGCAGAAGGAAATGTTTCGAGATCGTATCGCCGACTCCGATCTTCAGCTCACCGATCGTCATATCTTTGAATTCGGTTAATTTCTGCTCGCCTGCTTCAATTAAACTCAGCGCGGAGTGGGCATACTCAAAGAGTAAGCTGCCTTCCGTCGTCAGCGTGACACCTCTGGTCGTACGGTTAAAAAGACGCGTATCCAGTTCATTCTCCAGCTGCATAATCGCTTGGCTGACGGCGGATTGAGACATATAAAGCTCTTGGGCGGCGCGGGAGATGCTGCCATTTCTGGCCGTGATGCAGAATACTCTATATAGGTCAAGTTTCGTCGTCATGATAAGTACTCCTTATATCAAGTATATGATATATCTATTTTACTTATATCGGGCATCTCTTGTATAGTTTATATAGTAGGATAACTTTTCGAATGAGGAGCGTATAGGATGGATAGAATGGTTGGTACAGTTGTGCGAGGGATTCGTTGTCCCATCATCCAACAAGGGGATGTGATCGAAGAGATCGTGGTAAACAGCCTCCTGCAAGCATCTGCAGAAGCGGGGTTTGAGTTCCGTGATCGCGACATCGTATCCATCACCGAATCCGTCGTGGCCAGAGCACAGGGGAATTATGCTACTGTGGACCAGATCGCTCAAGATGTGCGCAGGAAATTCAACGATGAACCGCTGGGCGTGTTGTTCCCGATCTTAAGCCGCAACCGGTTCGGCGTTAACTTGCGCGGCATCGCCAGAGGAGCAAGCAAGATCATCCTGCAGCTCAGTTACCCGTCCGACGAAGTGGGGAATCACTTGATCGATCTGGATACCCTCGATGACAAAGGAGTCAATCCCTGGACGGATGTGCTGACCGAAGAGGAATACCGGAAGCTGTTCGGCTATCGGAAACATACCTTCACCGGAATTGATTATATTGAATACTACAAATCCATCGTCGAAGGTGAAGGCATCCCTTGTGAGGTGATCTTCTCTAATCAACCTAAGACGATTCTGAACTATACGAAGCAGGTGTTGACCTGTGACATCCACAGCCGCAAGCGCACGAAACGTATCCTAGTAGAAAACGGCGGCGAGAGGATCTTCAATCTCGAGGACATCTTGCGGGAACCGGTGGACGGAAGCGGGTATAACGAAATCTACGGACTGCTGGGATCGAACAAATCGACGGAAGACAGCGTGAAACTGTTTCCTCGCAACTGCCAGCCGGTTGTAGAACGCATCCAACAGATGCTGCTCGAGAAGACAGGGAAGAAGATCGAAGTGATGATCTATGGGGACGGCGCATTCAAAGATCCCGTAGGGAATATCTGGGAGCTGGCCGACCCATGCGTATCGCCGGCGTACACATCTGGTCTCGAAGGTACGCCGAATGAGGTGAAGCTGAAATATCTCGCGGATAACAACTTCGCCAACTTGAAGGGCCAAGAGCTGGAGCAAGCAATCACCGAGTTCATCAGCCATAAGGACGATAACCTGGTAGGGGCGATGGAGTCCCAAGGTACAACTCCCCGCAGACTAACGGATCTGATCGGCTCGTTGTCCGATCTGACTTCCGGCAGCGGCGACAAAGGAACACCGATCGTGTTCATCCAAGGTTATTTCGATAACTTCACAACTTAATCCCCATGAAGAAAGGGGCTGTCCAGTCAGTCAACGATGACTGGACAGCCCCTTTGCTGTTCCACGTTGTCTTCTCCGATCTTCATGACACCTTCTTAATCTCCAAGGATTAACCGTTCCAACTCCAGCGGCTCGACATAGACCCCGTCCTTATACGCGCGCATATTCCCGCCGGAGATCTCATCGATCAGCACAACCTCTCCATTCGACTTCAGACGACCGAACTCCAGCTTGATGTCATATAGTTCAATCCCCTTCTTCGCAAGCTCATCCTTTACCACTTGGCTGATCTCCTTCGTCAAGCGTTCCAGGGTGTCGTATTCTTCGGCCGTCAAGATCCCGAGCATCTCCAGCGCTGCCTTGCTGATCGGCGGATCCTGCCGCTCATCATCCTTGATCGTCACCTCAACGAAAGCATCCAGCGGTTGCCCTTCCTTCGCGTAGAGCCCATAACGGCGCAGGAAGCTGCCGGCTGCCCGATAACGGCAGATCACTTCCAGACCATGTCCGAAGACGTCCGCCGGAGCGACGGTCATCGTCGCTTGCTCAATATCCGCATCGATATAGTGGGTTGGGATGTTCCGTTCATGCAGCCGCTCAAAAAAATACTTCGTCAGGCGAAGCCCAGCGCGGCCGGCGCCCTCCATGACCAAACCTACGGTGTTCGCACCTGGGTCAAACACGCCGTTCTCGCCCGTCATGTCATCTTTGAATTTGAGCAGATAGTTTCCATCTTCCAGTTCGTATACATCTTTGGTCTTGCCCGTATAGATTCGTTTCATCCTACAATCCCCTTATCGGTTGGCTTAATATGGATTGGTTTATCTCGATTCCCATCATGACATATCGCCTTTACTGAAGTCAATGCGCAGTTCATGTCACCCGGCGAATTCCTTGCGTTTCACGTACAGAAGCCCCCGGACTCGGAGGCTCCTATGCCGAATGGCTTGCGTATGCAATTCTGTTCTTGCCCGTGTGTTTCGCTTGATAAAGCAAGGCATCGGTCTCGGCGAAGAAACGTGATTTGCCTGATCCATGGATATAGGAAGAAAGGCCGATGCTGACCGTCACTCTGCGGCCGTCAAGTTCCGGATGATGAAGCCCATGGATGGCTTCGCGAACTCGTTCGCACAGTTCCAAAGCCTCTTCCAAGGTCCGCTCTGGGAAGATGATCGCAAACTCTTCGCCGCCGTATCTGGCGATGATCTCCTCCGCTGTAAGCGACTGCTGCAAGGTTTGAGCGACCCGTTTTAAGATGAGATCCCCCGTCGCATGACCGAACGTATCATTGATTGATTTGAAATCATCGATATCGATGACCGCGAGCTGAAGCGGCATCTGATTCCTCTCGCAATGCTCGATCATGTGTTCCAGATATTCTTGGAACGTCCTGTGATTGTACAGATCGGTGAGCGCATCCGTCTTGCTTAACCGCTCCATGATGATGTTCTTCACCATCAGATCCCGCTGGGAATGGGCGGAACGAATCAGCTTCTCCATCATATCCCTGCCCCTGTGAATGAGCTGCATGAGGATCAGATACTGGCCTGTCAATATATAGAGCAAAGCGAAGCGCTCATAGATCGTCATATGATTCCATGTAACGGGAAACAATAGATACATCAATACGAGCACTGCTATAGAGGTCAGGTATGAAAAGGTAAGATACTTCTTAGAAAAGTGAAAAGCAGCGACCAGCATCGGAATCATCATCGTGTACTGTATCCCGATCAGCGTCTGATTGCCGTAGATCAGGGCTGCTCCAAGCAGCGTACCCGTCAGGATGATGATATAAGGATGCGGTCTCGTACCGTATCTTTCCAACAGCTCGTTCACCAGCACGATCAAGATCTGCACACCCGAAGGAATCACCAGCGTATGAACGAGATAGCGCGGCACATCCTCCGGCTGCAGCCAGATCTTGATGATCAAAGCGATGATCTCCGCCAGCAAAGCGATGCCTACTACGATCCAATAGACGTTTAAGATTTTCCTCTGCCATACCTTCCCATCGATCTGTAATTCATGTAATTCTGCCACGATCTTTCGCACCCTATAAGTAGAATTTTCCTCGGGGCTATGTCTATGCCCTAACCTGCTTATTCAACACTGAGTTGAAGGATAGTCATATCCCTTCGTATCCAACTTCTAAAGCACGAGTTGCAGCTGCGATAAGCATCACGCCGCGTTCATGCTGGAGGGGATTCATGTAACCGTTCTCAACTGCGCTCGATTTCTTGTCTGGATATAGTACGCTTTTGTTCACAGGCTGTTCATTTATTATAAATCTTTCCTGGCCGAACGTCCACGGTAGAGGAGCCGTTTCTGGGGATCACTCAGCTTCATGAGCAGACAATCTCCGAGAGAGATTGATGCCCGATCCTCAGGAGAGGATCGGGCACGATAGGATAACCCAAAGGGGAGGCTGTATGGGTTATAAGCTCATTCCTTCCAGATCCGATACAGAATTACCGCTGCCTCTGCGCGGGTGAGATGGTCTTGCGGTGCGATTCTGTTCCCGCTCTTGCCGGCGATTATGCCGGACGCTGCCAGCGCGGTAACGCTGTCCTTAGCGTAGTCCGCCACAAGATCTGCGTCGGCATATGCGGTGAGCGGGCTGCCTGACGGCAGGGATCTGCCCGCCGCTTCAAGCGCACGAACCGTCAGCACCATCATATCTTGACGAGTGATCGGTGCGGCCGGTTGGAAAGCACCGTCACCGGTGCCTGCGGCGATGCCGAGCTGCTTGGCTGTGCGCAGCTCATCATAATAGTAAGCCGATGCCGGCACATCTCGGAACATCGTCACATGCTCATCCGGCGCTTGCAGCTCCAACGCCCTGACCAGCAGAGCGACGAAGTCCGCTCGCGTGATGTTGTCATACGGAGCATAGAGCTTGCCGCCGATCCCGCGGATGATATCCCGTGCAGCCATCGCTTCGATCGCATCCCTCGCCCACGGCACATCATGCGTATCCGTGAAGTCATGATATACATAAGTGACCGCGAAGGTGCTGAAATGTTTGGCAGCGAGGCGCACGACACCCTCTTCCGCATCGTAGCGGCTGTTCGGAATCGCCGTGATCTTACCCGCATCATCGATATGCCATACGACGATGTGGTCGGGATAAAGACTCTCTACCCATGATGGTGTATATGGAATCGTCACGATCACAGGAGCATCAGCGCTGCTCCAAGGCATGACCTCATCACCAGCAACGAGGTCGAGCTTAATCACAGGGCGATCGCCGATCTGATCGCGCACATTAGCAGCTAATTGCTCTTTAGCATCTTGAGCGATACGAATCTTCACTTGCTCATGGCTGCTCTCGTGGTTCACCAGCATACGGCTCGGAATCTCCACCCATACCGTCCCCAGCTTCACGAGCAAGGTGTAGTTCTCCTCGCTTTGCAAGCTGCTTGCTGGCAGCTGCACATCCACGGCGCCGCTTCGCACCTGTTCCGCTAGATCGACCACGATCTGCTTGGAGCCGTCCGCTTGTTCTGCCGCTTGACCGAGTGCTTGCCGCAGCAGTTGATTCGTGATCTCCGCGGTTGCATGTCCGCCTATCGTCCTCACAGCAGGACGGATCGCTGTAACGCCGTTTCGCACCTCTACGGATCCTGTTGGAGGCAGAATCACCGGCGATGAGCCTCTGCGGCTGTCTTCATCAGCTGCAGATGGATCGATCAGCGTCAATACGCCAAATACAGACGGATCTTGATAGCCCTGACCGGACAAGTCGTTCCAGGTCGCGACGCTTTGACGTGCACCGCTTCGGGCATCATTGATCTGGACGTCGAAGCCAATCTTGGTACCATGTTTCGGTCTGATCTCCGTCAAAGGAATCTTCACTTCTACGGTATAACTGGAGCCTGTCACCTTCACTGCGGACTCGAAACCTTCATCGATGCCTGCCGGGTTGAAGGAAGTTTCATTCTCGTAATTGATTCGGTATTGACCGACGCCATCCACATAGAAGGTTTGTTTCGTATTCAATTGGTCAAGGAATACCTCGATCGAATCCTGTTCCCATTCATTCGGGTTGCTCTTATCCAGTTCAGAATCATTGACGCGAACGAGAACATACAGATTCTCTTCATCCCACAGCACCTTGGCAGTACCATTCGCCCCTTGCCATGCCATTTGGTAACGATCAATAGGCAAGTCCGGTGCATTGTTCCAGACCGCATCGATCTCCCCGTCGATCACAGGTGTACCGTATACCCCTTGGCCTTGCCGCGCTTCGATCTCTTCCGGATCGTATTCTTCGATATACTTCTCCGGATCGATGACTGCATAATAAGCGGGTTTAGCTTTCAAATTCCGATCGAAGAGCAGCGGATTACGGTCTGCCAGCCAACTGGTGCCGTCATCCAGTCCCCAGAAGGTTACACGGGAGATGTGTTCTGCATACTCTTTGTACAGCTGGAACAGCTGGGCATACAGATAAGCTTGCTGCTTCGCTTCCTTATCTGTTAGTTCATAATTTTCGCCCGCCTTGATATCCAGTTCAGTAATTCCTACCTCTACTCCCAGCGAGATAAACTTCTCCAAGGAACGTCGAACATTCGCCGGGTTGGTGTTCAGATTGTAGTGTCCTTGCATGCCGATGCCGTCGATGAGGAGTCTGCCGTTATGCTCAGCGGCATAGCGCTCATTGATCTCCTTCACCATCTGGTAGATCGCTTCGGCCTTATTTTGGTTATCATCGTTATAATCGTTGTAATACAGCTTGATATCCCAGCCATGCTCATCGATCACTTCTCTTGCTGCTAAGAAGGCCTGCTCGATGTAATCAGGGCCAATCGCATGATACCACGCCGATTTGCGGAGCGACCCTTCCCAATCTTCCGGGTTCGGCGGGTTATCGCTCATCGCTTCGTTAACAACATCCCAGGAGATGACCCTGTCTCCGAAATGTTCCACAACCTTCCTGATATGTGTTCGCAGATTGTCTAACGCTTCTTCTCTGCTGAGGTAAATCGGTTTGCCTTCTTCATCAGTACCCGCAATGTTCATCCAATCCGGTGACTGCTGATGCCATACCAGCACGTGTCCGTGCATCTTCATGCCGGCACCAAGCACCTTATTCACCATCTCATCGGCCTCATCGAAGGTGAACTGTCCTTTCGTCCGCTGCAAGGCGTCCGGTTTCATGGCATTGCCGGCTGTAGCCAGGTTATGATGCATAGTCAGCAGTTCGAAGCGCACGCCATCCAGATCCTCAGCGGATATCGCACTGCCGATGAGGAAATCGTCTTTATACACCTCTTTGATCGGATCCAAATCTCTTTCGATATCCACCGGTCCAGCGCCCGTGGGCACAAACTCAACATCATCGATATAGAAGGACGCTGTTGCATTATTGCTCTCAATATAGATGGTTATATATTCGCCGCCCGCATTCGTGTAACGGTAACGCCCTTCTAACTGCACCCATTCGCCGCTGGTCACAATTTGTTTGGCCAGGTTGATATATTGGTCGGAACCAACTTGCGTCGATAATGTAAGTTCCGCAGTTGAAGGTTCAATCATCTTGACCCACACGGATATTTTATACTCATAACCGAGATCAATATATTTCTCCACGCGCAGCGAGGGGCCGTGCCAAGTATCCGATCTTCCCTCTACCTTCAGAGCGTACTTGCCGCCTTCCGTATGGTTCGTTTCATCAGTGACGGTTAAGGATTCACTGCCTGCACGTCCCTCAAAACCTTGCGTTGTATTGTCTTCAAAATCAATCGGTATGAACGGAATCGCAGGCGGTCTGTCACTAGGTTCATCAACGGGAGCTTCGCCGGTAATCAAAATATCCCCAATGTAGAATGGAACAGTTTGCCCTGCTTCATTTGATTGAATCCGTACGGCAAAATCCCTGCTCTGATCAACCGTATATCTTCCTGTCAGCACAAATGGCTGCCCTGCAACGAAGTCTGCATCAACATAAAGGCCTTGATAGCTTTGAACATTCTGAAGCGTAGCCTTAGCGCCTGCCGGAACTTCGACATCTTCAGCAATATAGCCAATCACCCTGATCGTATAGGTCGCTCCGTCTGCCATGCCGACATCACTGAACGCAATATCGACTCCATGCCAGTTCTGCGTTCTTCCATCCACTTTTAACGCTTTTCCGTCTTCATTGCCATCAAAATATAGATCCGAAACGACCTCTAATGTGACATCTCCCGCTGGTTTAACTTTTCCTGCGTCATCTTTAAATGTCTCATGGTAGATAATCTGCTCTTCAACCGGTTCCTCATCAATCGGTTCTGGTTCACCAGTGATCAGAATATCTCCAATGTAGAATGGAACTGTTTTCCCGGCTTCATCCGATTGCACTCGCAGACGGTCATACATCGACAAATCCGCCGTAAATTGACCGGTTAACGTCATTGCTTTACCGGCTGTAATCTCGGCACCAGTAACCCATCCATAGTTGTCGTTGCCAACAGGTTGAATAGCGAGTAGAGCACCCTCAGGAATAGTAACATCCGAATCCACATAAACGGCTATGGTCACGGTATACGTCCGTCCATCCACCAAACCTAAGTCTTCAAAGAAAAAGTCTGGTCCATCATGGTTATTTGTACGGTTATTTACATACAGTGCCGCACCATCTTCATTTCCATCAAATACTTTATCCGTAACGTATTCGAGCGATGCTCCGCCAGACTGACGAGCAACACTATTCCCTTCTTCAAACGTCTCATGATAAACGACATAATTGTCGGATGATTCTGAAATTTCGGCCGCTATAGGTGTCAACCAACCTGCTGGAATCAACAAAACTGCCAACAACACAGAGATGACTCGCCTAAACCTTCGACTCATTCCCAGCATTCCCCCTAAATAATGATGATCGAATTTGGGGTAAGCGATTTCACAATGATGTAATTACAAGATCCCCCTATTAAACAACTTACCATGTTTACCAAGAAATCATTACCAGACAAACTTAAGAACATACTTTGTGAAGTTAATAGTCATCTGGGCGCACTACCTCGAAAAAAGTCGTGCCCGACCCTCGGCCGAGGATCGGACACACTATGATTACCACATAGGGAAGGTTGTATGGCGAAGATGCTTATCGCATCATCACAACGCTTTAATGTTACTCTTGCCAGATCCGATACAGAATCACTGCTGCCTCTGCACGTGTCAGATTATCATGCGGTGCGATTCTGTCTCCGCCTTTGCCGACGATCACGCCGGCTTCTACCAGCGCTGCGACGCTGTCCTTAGCGTAGACCGCCACAAGGTCTGCGTCAGCATATGCGGCGAGCGAACCGTCTGTTGCCAGGGATCTTCCTGCTGCTTCAAGCGCACGAACCGTCAGCACCATCATATCTTGACGGGTGATCGGTGCAGTCGGTTTGAAGGTACCGTCTGCGGCTCCTGTTGCGATGCCCAGCTGCTTGGCAATGCGCAGTTCATCATAGTAGTAGGCTGATGCCGGCACGTCTGCGAACATCGTCACATCCTCATCCGACGCTTGCAGCTCCAGTGCCCTGACCAATAGAGCGACGAAGTCCGCTCTTGTAATCTTATTGTCAGGTGCGAAGCGGTTCTCACCTACACCGCGAATGACATCTTGTGCTGCCAGCGCTGTGATCGCTTCTTCAGCCCACGGCACATGTGCGATATCCTCGAATACATAAGTCGCCTCATCAACCAGAGTCAATACACCGAAGACGGACGGATCTTGATAGCCCTGACCGGAGAGGTCGTTCCAGATCGCCACGCTCTGACGTGCGCCTTCCTTACCGTCATTGATCTGAACGTCGAAGCCGATCTGAACTCCCGCCTTAGGCGTAATCTCTGTGAACGGAATCTTCACTTCCACGGTATAACTTGTGCCGGACACCTTCGTCGCCGACTCGAAGCCTTCCTCGATCCCTGCCGGGTTGAAGGACGTTTCATTGTCAAAGTTGACGCGGTATTGACCAACACCGTCTACGTAGAAGGTCTCCTTCGTATTCCGCTCATCCAAGAAGATTTCGACGGAGTCTTGCTCCCACTCATTCGCACTGCTCTTATCGAGCTCCGAATCCGTAACTTGTACTAAGACATACAGATTCTCTTCATCCCACAGCACCTTCGCTGTACCGTTAGCGCCATGCCATGCGGTCTGATAGCGGTCTAACGGCAGATTCGGTGCATGGCTCCATACGTCATCGATCTCCCCGTCGATCACAGGTGTACCGTACACGCCTTGACCTTGACGCGCTGCTTGTACTTCAGGATCATAGCTTGCGATGAATCCTTCCGGATCGATGACTGCATAGTATGCCGGCTTCGCCTGCAGGTCGCTGTCGAAGAGTGTCGGGCTGTTCGCTGCTCGCCAGCTTGCGCCATCATCAAGTCCCCAGAAAGTTATTCGGGAGATGTGATCTGCATACTCCTTGTACAGCTGGAATAACTGAGCATATAGATAGGCTTGCTGCATCGCTTGTTTCTCTGTCAACTCATGGTTCTCCCCTGCCATGATGTCCAGCTCAGTAACTCCCACTTCTACTCCTAAAGAGATGAACTTCTCTAGGGAACGTCTTACGTTCGCTGGGTTCGTATTCAAGTTGTAGTGCCCCTGCATACCGATCCCATCGATGAGGAGTCTGCCGTCATTCTCAGCGGCATAGCGCTCGTTGATCTCCTTCACCATCTGATAGATCGCTTCGGCTTTGTTCTGGTTATCATCGTTGTAATCGTTGTAGTAGAGCTTGATATCCCAGCCGTTCTCATCGATTACTTCTCTTGCAGCCCGGAAAGCTTCCTCGATAAAGTCAGGACCAATCGCTTGCAGCCATCCTGAGTTCCGCAGCGATGCTCTCCAATCTTCCGGGTTCGGCGGGTTATCACTCATCGCCTCATTGACAACGTCCCAAGAAATCACTCTGTCGCCGAAATGCTCAACGACGGTTTTCACGTGTTTCCGCAGATTCGCCAGTGCTTCCTCGCGGCTGAGCGGATTGCCGTTCTCATCCGAATGCAGCAGCTCATTGGACTGCTGATGCCATACGAGCACATGGCCGTGCAGCAATAGACCGGCATCTTCAACCATTTGCACCAGTTCATCTTCCGCCGTAAAGTCAAATTCCCCCTCTTCATTGTATGCATATGCCGGCTTCATCGCATTTTCTGCGGTCACCAGATTATGATGCATTTGAATAAGTTCAAGGCGAACACCTTCCAGATCCTTCGTCGAAACAACGTTACCGATCAGGAAGTAGTCCTTATACACTTCTTTAATCGATGGAAGATCGCGCTGGATATCCGTTGGACCAGCTCCCGTCGGTTCGAAGGTAATGTCATCGATGTAGAAGGAAGCTGTTGCATTGTTCGAGCTCTCTACATAGACAGTTACATACTCGTTGCCGACGCTGCTGTAACGGTAGGTCCCTTCAAGCCTGACCCATCCGTCTTCGACGCTGATGGTCTTGCCCTCGATATTGTTATAGCTTGCTCCATCCCCCGAGCCGATCTGCGTCGACAGTTGGATCTGCGCAGTTTCCGGCGAGATCAATTTGACCATCACGGAGATGCGATACTCATGGCCCTTGTCGATATATTGCTCCACGCGCAGCGACGGACCATGCCATTCTACGGTTCTGCCTTCAACCTTCAGAGCGTACTTGCCGCCCTCCGTGCTGTTCGCTTCGTCGGTGACCGTCAAGATCTCCGTACCTGCACGTCCCTCAAAACCTTGTGTCGTTCCATCTTCAAAATCAATCGTCGTAAAAGGCAATGCAGGCGGTCTGTCATCATCGGGTTCTTCAACAGACGCTTCCTTGCCCGTGATCAGAATCTCCCCGATATAGAAGGGAACTTCCTTGCCCGCATCATTAGATTGCACTCTCACGGCAAAATCTTTGCTTGTATCTACCGTATAAGTGCCTGTAAGCGTGAAGGGTTTCCCCGCTTCATAATTCGCTTCAACATAGAGGCCGCTGTAGCTCTGTACATTCTGGAGCAAAGCTTTGGCACCTTCCGGAACATCGACATCTTCAGCGACATAGCCGACGACTTGAATCGTATAAGTCGCTCCGTTTACCATGCCGACTTCGCTGAACGGAATATCGACGCCGTCCCAGTTATTCACCCTGTCATAAACACGAACCGCTTTGCCGTCTTCATTGCCATCGAAGAACAGGTCAGAAACGGCTTCAAGTTTAGCGCTTCCGGCAGGAATAACTGCTCCCAACCCATCTTCAAAGGTTTCATGGTAGATCACCATATCGTCAGATGATTCTGACATTTCAGCTGCTAAGGGCGTCAACCACCCTGCCGGGATCAGCAATGCTGCCAGCAATACGGAGATGATTCGTCTGAACGCTCGACTCATTCCTAGCATTCCCCCTCGTTAATAATATCCATTTACTGGAGAAAGCGGTTACAATACTTGAAGCTTTTGCTCCATATTCAAAGTTAGCATGATTTCCATTCAAACATCACCGTAGGAATTAAAGAACATTCTTTGATAAGTTAATGTTATTGTAGTAATTTTGGATTAAATACTAGAAAAATCCCGGATTCCCTCTACTAAAGAGCCAGGGCTTCTTATTACTTTACTCCTATTCTTGCAATCGTCTTGAACTTGTTCGATAACAGGCAAACCACACGAGGCCAACTGCCAACACTCCCGTTAGAATGAGCCCTCCGAATATACTTCCTGAGGCAACATAAACGCCCTTCCTGCTCCTCATCGCGCTTCCCCCAAATGGTTTCTTACGACACTTAGGTGCATTATACCAAAATCCAGCATCATTACGATGATCCTTATAAAATTCTTAGAATTGCCTCGTAAAGTAGATGACAGCGAGAAAGATAACACTGCGATAAAGGGTGAAGACCGATGGAAATGATCTTGCAAACGAGAAACCTATGTAAATCATTCAAGGGACAGCGAGCTGTCCAAGATGTTTCTCTTTCCATTCCTAAGCACGCAGTCTATGGACTGCTCGGTCCCAACGGGGCGGGCAAATCAACAACGCTGAAGATGCTCACCGGCATGCTGCGGCCCTCCTCCGGCGAGATCTTGTTCGAGGGCAGACCCTGGTCACGCAGGGATCTGGCAAGAATCGGCGCCTTAATCGAGTCGCCGCCGTTATATGAAAACTTAACCGCGCGGGAGAATCTGAAAGTGAGAGCAACCCTCCTCGGCCTGCCGGACACTCGGATCGATGAGGTGCTGCACATCGTGGACTTGGCACATACCGGGAACAAACGTGCCGGCCAATTCTCCATGGGCATGAAGCAGAGGCTCGGGATCGCCCTTGCATTGCTCCACCAGCCCAAACTGCTGATCCTCGATGAGCCGGCCAACGGCCTGGATCCGATCGGCATTCAGGAGCAGCGGGAGCTCATTCGTTCGTTTCCGAAGCAGGGAATCACTGTGATCCTCTCCAGCCACATCTTAAGTGAAGTGGAACAAATCGCTGATCATATCGGCATCATCGCCGGCGGCGTGCTGGCCTATCAGGGGCCGGTTACCCCGGATGGGGACTTGGAATCCTTGTTCATGCAGATCATCAGCAAGCATCGGAAGGGAGGGAACTAGGATGCTGGTCTATATTCGTGCGGAATATCTGAAAATACGCAGAACGTTCACGAAGCAATTGTTCTGGCTCGCCCCGCTTCTCACGATGTTCATGAGTTTCGCGCTTATGGGCGGCCAATATTTCCAAACGGGAACCTACAACTGGTGGTATATTCTCATGCTGCCGGGGGCTTTGACGCTGATCTGCGCGGGAATCATGATGAGGGATAAGAGGAAATTAAACTATCGCGCCATCCTCGGGCTGCCTATTCAGCTGGAGAAAGTCTGGTATGGCAAGATCGGTGCCGCAATGATCCTGTACCTGCTTACCACCATCATCCTGTTCATCGGCGTCGGGATCGGCGGCGTCTTATTCTCTGCCTCGCTGACATGGTCTGAGCATGCCCTGGGCAGTTTACTGCTCTACTTGTCTTATCTCTGGCAGATTCCCCTCTGCCTTTTCTTGACCGATCGGCTCGGCATGATCGCTGCCTTCATCCTCAATCTGCCAGGCAACATCGCAAGCAGCGTCTTATTGGCAGACACGCCGCTCTGGTGGACCGTTCCCTATGCGATCCCCGCAAGGCTGATGTGCGCAGCGATCGGCGTACTGCCGAACGGCTTGCCTGTTCCCGAGGGAGATGTGTTGCTGGATAAAGGCGTCATCTTGCCGGGCGTGCTGATCACCTTGGGCTTGTTCGTCATCCTGAGTCTGCTGACGATGCTGCCTTTTCGCCGCCGGGAGGTTTTATAAGCCATGCGATCCTACTTGCACTGTATCTTGGCAGAGACGATCAAACTCAGAAGACAACCGCTGCCGCTGATCCATCTGCTGGTCCCGTCAGCGGGTGCAGGGATCTTCCTAGCCTTTTATGCCTTCACACCCTATTCACCTGTTTCTAAAGCCTTAGCCTATATGCAGGTCCTGGCAGCCGCTTATCCTGTGATGATCGGGATCGTCTGCGCCATCGCTGCCGATCAAGAAGCAGCTGCCGGACAGTATCAGCAGCTGCTGACCCAGCCAAGCCGGCTTGTCCCTCTAGCAGGCAAGTTGACCCTTCTTCTGGGCTTAGGTGTCGGCAGCTCAGTATTGGCCTCTGCGGGATTCGGAAGCGGCTTCCTCTATTGGCTGCGACAATCCCCCTTTGAATTGGGGTTTTACCTGAAAGCTGCCTGCATCCTCTTTGCAAGTACGGTGATTCTCTATGCGCTGCATCTTTATGTTGGATTAAGATTCGGCAGCGGCGCCTCGATCGGACTGGGAGTCATGGAGAGCCTCCTCGCTGCCCTCCTCCTCACCGGTTTGGGAGATCGCTTATGGATCTATGTTCCCTGCGCATGGGCTCCGCGCTTTATCACCCTCTGGATGCAAGCTGGGATCTCAGAGCATCCCCTCCCTGCGGAACTGCTGTTCAAGCAGGGGATCCTGCTCAGCACAGCCGGAACCCTCTTAAGCATGCTATTATTAGGGTGGTGGTTCTGCCGCTGGGAAGGCAGATTATCCCATGGATAACACGAGCAACAGTCTCTTCGTTAATAGCACGCAATATTAAGGAAGTGATGTTCTTGGCTAATCTGCTGGCTGTCGATGATGAACCTGCGGTTCTGGCTCTGATCAAGAATATTCTCGAGAAGGACGGCCATCTCGTGACGACCATCTCCTCCCCAGCCGAGGTGTTGAACCTTCAGCTGGGAGCCTATGATCTGATCTTGCTCGACGTGATGATGCCGGAGATAGATGGCTTCACCCTCTGCCGCAAGATTCGCAGCAAGGTGGATGGTCCGATCCTGTTTCTCACAGCTAAATCCATGGAGCAGGATATCATGACAGGTTTAGGCGAGGGTGCCGATGATTATATCATCAAGCCCTTCGGCGCCGGTGAGCTTAGAGCCCGCGTCCATGCTCATCTCCGTCGTGAGAAACGGGAGCGGCGCAATCTTCTCTGCCTCGGTGAGATTACCTTTAATCTATCCGGCAAAGAACTCATGGTTGGGGATCACATCGCCGCACTGACTAAGAGCGAATATGCCATCTGTGAGTTCCTAGCCATGAACAGAGGGCAGGTATTCTCCAAGGATCAGATCTATGATTCGGTCTTCGGCTATGACGGCAACAGCGATTATACCACGATCGTCGAACATATTAAGAATATACGCGCCAAACTGAAGCGCCTGGGAGCTGCACCGATTGAAACCGTATGGGGGATCGGATACCGATGGAGATGAGCTTTCGCCGCAAAAGGCAGAAAACCATAAAACTTCGCACGCTTTTTCTAAAGTATCTTGCTGTCTTCTGTGCCGGAACCATCGGCCTCGTCCTGGCCATCGTACTGATCTTCTCCGGCTTAATGACCATCGGTGCGATCCTGCCGGCCAATTATGCCGAGCAGCAGGTGATGCAGATCCGAGAGGAGATTCAAGCCGGGCAGCAGCCCGAGCTTGATGATCCGCACGCCTTGTTCCGTTACGCCAAGTACACGTTAGACGGCCGGCTGCTGGAACATAATCTCTCGAGCGAACAAGCCGCTGCCGCATGGAACCTGCTTGAAGACAGGGAGTTTATCTATCGTTATCCTTACAATTATGCCAAAGCCGTGAACGATCAGGACGTTTATATTCTTAGGTATTCGTTGTCTGCGCAATTCAACCATCCCGGCATGCAGAGAGTGCTGCCCAATGCGGAGATCTGCTTCATCGTCATCTTCTGCATCGCGTTCCTGATCGGGGTTGGACTGCTTGCCTCCTCCTTCGGACGCAAGCTGACGCTTAAGCTAAGCGGACTGCAAGAGGCCGCGAAGCACATTCAAAAGCAGGATCTGGCGTTTGCGATCCGATACAGCGGGATTGCAGAGATCGATCAGGTCTTGCAATCCATGGATCAGATGAGAAACGCCCTGCGAAACTCCCTTGAACGGCAGTGGAAGCTCGAGCGGAGCCGGCGGCAGCAGGTGTCGGCACTGGCCCATGATGTGAAGACGCCGCTGACCATCGTCCGCGGCAATGCGGATCTCCTGGCGGAGACGGACCTCACCGCTGAACAGGAAGAATATGTGCGCTATATCGCTGAAAGCGCCGGGAAGATGGAGGACTATATCAACCGATTAATCGAGATCACCAAAGCCGAACATGCCGCCTCCTATCAACCTGTACACTTCACCATCTGCCCATTCATCCAGAAGATCGAAGATCAGATGAACGCTTTAGCGGTGACCAAGTCCCTTGCTTGCAACGTCATCACCTGCGGTCTGCCGGATACCGTATATGGGGACCCTGGGCTGTTGGAGCGAGCTTTGATGAACGTCATAGCCAATGCCGTCGATCATTCTCCGTATGGCGGCAAGCTGACCTTCATAGCAGAGCAGATACCGGGAAGCATTCGCTTCTGCATTCGCGATGAAGGGCCCGGTTTCTCACCGGAAGCCCTGCGCCTTGCTGCAGAGCCGTTCTATATGGGCGATGCCTCGCGGGGGGCCAGCGGTCATTACGGCATGGGGCTCTACATCACGCAATTCGTCGCAGATCTGCACGGCGGCAAGCTGCTGATCGCCAACTCGGAAGCTGCGGGCGGCGGTGAAGTGAGCTTAACGCTTCCCTATGAAGAACCCGCACATGAAACATAAACATAAATAACCAACCACTCCATAAGGAGTGGATTTCTATTCGCCTCGCACCATTCCATATAAGGTATATTTTTGTATTATCCCTTTACTTTTCCATTCCTTCGGTGTATAGTACATTACATCAGTAATGTACTAGGTATCAAGGTATCATGCCGAGGTTAGGAGGTCTGACGGTGATTTTCCATTCGAATACAACCAAACCGCTCTACATCCAGATCGCAGAATGGCTGGAGAACGAGATCCTGTCCGGGAATATCAGACCTCATGAGAGGATTTATTCACAGTATCAGTTGGCAGAGATGTTCAACATCAACCCTGCTACCGCTGCTAAAGGGCTGAGCTTGTTATTGGAAGAGAATCTAGTGTACAAGAAACGGGGACTCGGCATGTTTGTCGCTGAAGATGCCCAAGCAAGGATCCAGGCCAAAAGGAAGGAGATCACCTTAAGACAGCTCATCTATGACGTCGTGGGAGAAGCCGCTAATCTTGGTGTAAGTGAGGAGGATTTGATCGCTATGATCAAACAAGCCATCTCAGAGCGAAAGGATGGGACCTCATGAATGTGATCGAGTGTCACCAATTAAGCAAGTACTATTACAGAAAACGCGCACTGCATAACCTGTCCTTCACCATCAAAGAACATACGATCACCGGTCTAATCGGACGCAACGGCGCGGGCAAGACGACTTTGCTGCGAATCCTCGCGGGATACTATCGGCCGAGTTCAGGCAACCCCAAATCCCTGCGCGACACGGATTTTTTCTTCGTGGCCAATCGCCTGACCAGCCATCTGTCCAATATCGCATTCTTGCTGACGGTAAGTCTATATGCCGGCATCACGGTGCCGCTCTTAGGCTCTTTGTTCAAGCTGATCATCTATTTAACCACTGATCGTTCGCTCATCTTATCCGGTGATGTCGTGTTATCTGCAGAAGAGTATGCCATTGGGATGTGGGCGACGACCATGGCGGTCAGTTTATTATCGGCCATCGGTTATCTATGGAGCACGCTTATTCAACTCGTCAGACTATTCATAATCGTGCTTCCTGCAATTTTCATCAGCCTCCTCATGCTCAATATCTCCGGTGAATTCGAATTAATATATATGATGTTCCAATTCTATGCCGAGGAAACCTCACTCCTCGTATATAGCTGCAAGATCATCGCCACCTTGGTCGTCCTCTATACATCTGTCGTCATCCTAACGAGCCGATTGGAGGTTGGAAGATGATTGTTCTCTCGATCTTTTTATCTTGAAGTTCCGCCTCATCTCGATGTTGAGATGCTTCAAGGAATGTTAGTGAAGATTGAGGAGTAAGGACAGCCCATTTTCATGTGTGTATGAACATGCTGGCGAGCAGATTCGAAGTTGGTGTGTGAAGATGGCAGGTGAGTGAGTCGGCTGGCGCGTGAGATGGCAGATCCTGTTGTCTCAGAGAGCATATACGGATAGCGGAATTGGTAAATGAATGATCCTCCGCCCTAATCGACGATAGGTTTCATAAACAATTGTGGCAAGCAGAGAATATTTGGTTGTAATCTTATGCGAATTGTAAGTTTCATGTAAATAACATTATAAAAAAGAAAATGCATCAACATTTGACAAAATATTTATGTAGTATTATCCTATATTAGGGAATATCCCCCATTTAATAGGGGTTATGACATCCAGAATTCACATAAAACACAACAATTACTTGTGGGGTGATATAAATTTAACTCGAACAGTAACAGCCTCAGCCTCTGGAACGGTATCTGCATCTGCGATTGCTCGAGCGGAATACGTCCCAGCAGTGTTTCTTTCTGCAAGAGGCGATCATAGCATTTTTTTCGTCCGGGGCACAGAGCATTATAAGTGGGGAGCAGAAACAAATCTTTAAGTAATGCTAAGAACTTAGTGCCTTAGATAAGAGGGAAGCCTCTTACTAAGGCACTTCGTCCATACATACCTATTTCGTTTATAGAGAGGGATGAGATAATGAAAAGACTTATATATGCCGTGGTAACTCTATTATTTGCGATATTCATAACAGGCTGCAGTGAGCGCGAGGAGCTGCCAAACGACAATGTCTATCATCCTGAGGTGGACTTTCCATACATGTATGGCGACGGCTTATATGGTCTGGAGGTGGCAAGTTCACCAAACGGATATTACTTGCTTCACGATAATTTGATTTATTACTTGGACAAAGATACGATGCAACCTGTCATATTAGACAATAGACCTGATCATGGTTGTGATCATCAACCGAATAGTGAGAACTGTTATGCATATGTTGAACAAAGCGCGACTGGTTTAAAATTCATCCAATATTATAACTCCCATTTATACATAGCGGAGACGTTATTTGATCCCCAGATTTCTAAAGCTGGTTGGTATATGAAGTTATCACGAATCGACTTAGATGGCAAAAACAGAAAGGAAATCAAAACGTTTCCCATCCGTCCAAAATCCCTCGCTATTCATCGCGGCTATATTTATTATGCTATCGTAAGTGTTAGCAAGGAAAATGAAGAAAAGTTGGAAATTTTTCGCTCGAGTATTCAAAAACCAAATGAAGAAGAACTGATTTATTCCGGAGAAGCAGATGGAATCGAGGATATATCGCCTATGACCCTGACCCCTTTTGGCAATCAAGTATATTGGGTTGGTTTTGGAAGGCGCGGATATGTAACGCAAAGATATGATTTGATCACAGGAGAAGTGGCAACATTGTGGGATCGCGGGGATGGCAGCAGCAGTTCATATTCGACGATCTCCGATCAAAGGATATATTTTAGTTACTTTTATGGCGATCCAACTGATCCGAGAGCTCTTGTTCAATATTCTTCTAATCTTGCAGGGGATGATATACAAGAAGAAGTAACTATCAGTCAACATCCGCCGATTATTTATTATTTCCTTAAAGATCAGAATTACACCTATATTCGTCCAGTTGATGGTTACGCTGATCTTCTTCCTCAAGATGTTCCTTATGAATTAGCGGTTTTTAAAGATGGCAAGAAAATACACGCACTCGATTTAACCCCTTTGACGAACTTTCTCGACGTGTATGTAGGTGATGAACGTTATATGTTTGTTAGTTATGATGACAATACGAAGTCCGGATTTTATTATATCGACAAGCAAAAATTCGAAACACAAGAAGCTGCATTTATTCCTTTGCTGGAGACTGTGAGAACGGAGTGATTTCCCAAGGATGATTTCCTGCATTTGACTAAGGGGCGCTTGTATGAAGCTGATTGGTTACGAATTCTATAAAATTTCAAAAAAACGGATTGTGTTGCTGTTATCCTTCTTTCTATTAGTGATTAATGGCGTATTTTATGTATATGAACAATATAAAACAAACGAAACACTCATCCAGGATCTTCAAGCATATAAACAGCAAGAACAGAAATATGAAGGCATATCGCCTGAAGAAGGATGGCAACTGACATCCGCACAATATGAGCAGCTGAATCTATTCCAACAGTTTGTTCAAGCAGATGTATTTTCTGATGATCCTGTATGGCAATCTTTCATGGAAGAATTGATCAAGGAACAAGAAGATACATACCAGCAATACTTAGAGAGCCCGTATTACAATCATGCCGATGCGATCCGACGAGATGCCTTTATTAATGAACGGCTAAAATCTCAATTTGAACACGCCCTTCATTTCCAAGAGAAGATCATGACTATGGAAGATCGGGCAAAGGATATGGTGTCGGTTTCTATATTTAATGACAAACACTCATTTTCTTATCGCAATATTGTGAAAACTGTTGAGGATTTTAAACCACTCAGAGGGTTGCCGTTCCAACTGGGGTTGGAAGAGGGTGTGGTTACCGGATCGAATTTCAGGCCGACAGATCTCTGTATGGCTGTTATCCTTTTACTCCTTGCATCGGTGTTGTTCTATGTCGAAAAGGAGGAAGGGCTTGTCCCTCTTATTCGCGCTGCTCGTCATGGAAAGCTTCGCACATTTGGAGCAAAGTTTACTGTACTCACGATTTGCACAATTGGTCTATCTTTGCTTTATTATGGGTCTATTCTGTTTCTGGCCGGGCGAATCTATGGGTTTGGCGATCTCTCGCGGTATATCCAATCGATGAGCGCCTTCGATCATGCTGTTGAACCGCTCACCGCAGGTCAGTATTTACTCTTTTATTTGGCAGCGAAGATCATCGTCAATGTTTTATTGGCATGGTTAATAACCGCATTGTTTGTTTCGCTGGGTCACATTTCGAGAATATATATCGTATTAACCCTGTTCATCGCAGCCAACTTCCTATGTTATGTACTTATTCATCCGAACTCCTATATGAACGTTTTGAAATATATCAATCTAATTGCTTTTTATGATTTCTTTCATTTGATCTCGGATTATCGAAACTTAAACATACTCGGTTATCCCATTCGCAAAGACACATTAACCTTTGTCAGCTGGGGGATCTTAGCGATTGTGTTGCCGGCAGTCAGTGCTTGGTTCTTTGTAAGACAATCTGGAACGATCACAAGACCAGCTCCATGGCGCTGGATAGCTGGATGGAAAGCTTGGTTATGGAATAATAAACGGACGAATTCACTTATTATGCATGAATGGTTTAAGCTGCTCATTGTCGGCAAGTCTATCTTCGTTTTTCTTATCGCTTTCATCTATATGTATCAACACATCGAGCAAGATGAACGGCGATATGATGTGGAAACCGGCACCTATAATCATTATATATCGATCTTAAATGGAAAATTAACGGACCATAAGCTTCAATTGATCCAGAACGAACTCGATCAATTTGCAGAACTTCCAAATCAATTGAACCATTTAAAAGCGAGTTTGGATGCAGGAGAGATTGACTTATTAACCTATAATCAAGAAAAGTATGAGATTGAACGATATTTAAACCGGCAGCGCGCGTTCCAATATGTCATTGAACAACGTGATTATCTAATCCGGTTACAAGAGCATAAGGGAATCACCGGCGGTTTTGTGAATACAATGACGAGCGATGCCTTATTTAACAGAAAACAGGAACAGATTAGAGATGGCATCACGTATTTGATCTTATTGATTGTCGGACTAGCCCCTTTATTTCCCATAGATGTGAAATACGGATTCATGAGCATCATCTGGAGCAGTTCCAAAGGCAGATGGCGGATGTTTGCGATCAAGTACATCATAGCCTATTTATACGCAATAGGTTTGTTCGTGCTGATGCAATTTCCCAAATACTTCAATGTGATCGTTCACCTGCCTTCAATCGATTGGAAATTGCCCGTTCAAAGTATTGAAGTATTAGGCCACGTCAATTGGCCAGTCAGTATATTAGCCTATGTGATCATTACGAATTTGCTTCAAATATGCGGTGTGCTCATGATCGTTCATGTCATTTTGATGTGTGCCGTTTTAGTGAGGAAACAGATGTTTATGTTGATAGCGGCGACATCACTAACGGTTCTGCCGCTGAGTCTTGAGTATTTCGAACTATCAATGATTAGCAAGTATAGTTTTAATTTTATCTTCTTGTTGTATGACAAGTTTCATTCAGTCTCTTATGAAACAGGGATTGGCTTATACTTTGGCACACTGCTTGTGATTGGCACAGCGGCTTTTTGGGCGGCTTGGTCGGTGATCAATCGGTCGGAATGGAGGGTCGTTTAAGCATGAAACTATCGATTAACGGTGTCACTAAACGTTATCAGCGCGGACGTAAAGCAGCGCTTCAACAGTTTACTGCAGAACTAACTCCCGGCATATATGGTATATTAGGTCCAAATGGTGCAGGTAAAACAACTTTAATGAATTTAGTAACGGATCAGATGAAGCCCGATGAGGGTGAGATATTATACAATGGGGTGCCGATCCATCGTCTGGGCCGCGCATACCGTGATGTGTTAGGGTACATGCCCCAGCAGCAGGGGATTTATCGCGAATTTACCGGCCGGCGATTTTTATGGTATATGGCTGCCCTTAAGGGATTGCCAACGAGTAAAGCAAAATCGAAAATAGAAGAATTATTATCGATCGTCAATTTGACTAAAGATGCCGATACAAAACTAGGCGCATATTCTGGAGGGATGAAACAACGCATATTGATTGCGCAGGCGCTGCTTAATGATCCAGAGCTGTTAATCATGGATGAGCCGACTGCAGGACTTGATCCGAAAGAGCGGATTCGTATTCGGAATTTTATATCAACAATTGCTTTAAATAGAATTGTTATAATTGCGACACATGTTGTGTCGGATATCGAATTTATCTCTAAGGAAATTCTACTGATGAAAGAGGGAAAATTGATCTTAAAAGATCAGCCTGTGAACATTCTATCGAAGATGGAAGGCCATGTGCATGAAGTACGTATAGATAAAACCGAATTATCACAATATCAAGCCCGTTATAAAATTAGTAATATTTCAAGTGATCGCGATGGCATATGGGTTAGAATCGTTCATGAAGAACCGTTGTCTGACGAGCTGGAAATGAGAGAGGTCAAACCCAACTTAGAAGACGTGTATTTGTATCATTTTGAGGAATAAATTCATCTCACCGGATGATTTCATGACGGATCGGTGAGCTTGGGTATCGTTTCTGTATACTAATCTCCCATAAATTGTTTGCCGTGTGTCATGCATAGCATATAAAAAGACCGTTTCTTCGCACTTCAACAGCGCGATCGAAACGGTCTTGTTTCGCTCTTTCGAGTTACTTAATCACTACAGTCTCTACATCAAACATCTTCGCTAAAGTGACGATCTGATCCGTCGTCAGATTCAGCGACGCTACCGTATGGTGGCCGCCGCCGTTCTCGATCCAAGTTCTCACGCCGTCATGGAAGTTCGGCTTCACCTTCCAGAGCACGCGCGCCACCGGCAGCTTCGGAGCAGGAACCGTCGGTTCGAAGGCCGAGATCTCATTGACGAGCAGCTTGAAGTGGGTGCCGAAGTCAGCCATCGATACGACGACGCCCTCCCCTGCCTTGCCGTCGAAGACCAGACGCGCCGGGTCTTCGCGGTCGCCGATGCCGAGCGGTGCAACGAAGATGCGCGGACGCTTGCCGGCGAAGGTCGGGTCTACTTCGAGCATATGGGATTGCAGGATCGCTTCCTGACCAGCAGCCAGCTCATAGGTGTAGTCCTCCATGAAGCCCGTGCTCTGATTGTGGCTCATCACCTTAAGCAAGCGGTTCAGGGCAGCTGTCTTCCAATCCCCTTCTCCAGCGAAGCCGTAGCCCTGTGCCATCAAGCGCTGCACAGCGAGACCCGGAAGCTGTCTCATGCCATGGAGATCCTCGAAGTTCGTAGTGAAGGCATTGTACCCTCTCTCATCCAAGAAACGCTTAAGGGCGATCTCATAGCTTGCTTGAATCCGCACGCTGGCTTCCCAATCTTCCTTGCTGTAGCTGCCGTAGTCAAAATCATACAGCTCCGCATATTCCGCCATCAGCTCATCGATTTCCTTATCCGTTACCGCATTGACGTACTGCACCAGATCGCCGATCCCGTAGTAATCCACGGTCCAGCCGAATTTTATCTGAGCTTCAACCTTATCCCCTTCGGTAACCGCAACGCTTCTCATGTTATCGCCGAAGCGCGCCACCTTGATGTTGAAGCTTTCGTTATAAGCAACAGCGACATCCATCCACTCGGCGATCTGTATCTGAACCTCCGGCCGCTGCCAGTAGCCAACGACGATCTTGTTGCGTTTGTTCAGACGGGCATTGATATGACCGTACTCGCGGTCGCCGTGCGCAGCTTGGTTGAGGTTCATGAAGTCCATATCGATCGTATCCCATGGGATGCTCTCATTGAACTGCGTAGCCAGGTGCAGCAGCGGCTTCTGCAGAATCTGCGTTCCGCGGATCCACATCTTGGCCGGCGAGAAAGTATGCATCCAGGTGATCACGCCTGCTACTTCGTCGCGGTAGTTCACTTCTTTCATGATGCTTGTGATCTTCTCTGCACTGACAGCCAGATCCTGCAACACGATGGGGTATGGCAGCACTCCGCTGTTGTTCAGCGCATCCGTCATCTTCTGAGCATTGGCCTTGACTTGCGCCAGTGCTTCTTCCCCATACAGATGTTGAGAACCTATGACGAACCAGAATTCTCTTTTGAGTTGTTGAGACATGCTATCGACCTCTTTCCCTATAAGTTGTTATAGATGGTGGCATTGCTTCTGATGCTGCATTAATTCTGACCGTAGTAAGCATCCTTGCCGTGTTTGCGGAGATAGTGTTTGTCCAGGATCTCCTGCGGCAATTCCTTCGCGAAGGAGTTCAACTGACGCGTATAGAGATTCATCATGCAGACCTCTTCCAACACGACGCTGTTCACCACGGCGGACATCACATCTTTGCCCCAGGTGAACGGCGCATGACCATGAAGCAGGACCGCTGGAACCGCCATGGGATCGATCCCCCGCTCCTTGAAAGTCTCGACGATGACCATGCCCGTCTCATGCTCATACCCGCGATCGATCTCCTCTTTGGTTAAGTAGCGGGCGCAGGGAATCGTGCCATAGAAGGTATCGGCATGCGTTGTTCCCATGCAGGGAACATCCAAGCCGGCCTGTGCCCAGATCGTCGCCCAAGTCGAGTGGGTATGGACGATGCCGCCGATCTCCGGGAAATGTTTGTACAGCACCGCATGGGTAGCGGTATCGGAGGACGGTCTCAAGTCCCCCTCGACGACGTTGCCGTCCAGATCGACGACGACCATATCGCTTGGCTTTAGCTTGTCATAGTCGACGCCGCTCGGCTTGATAACGAACAGACCGCGCTCCCGGTCGATGCCGCTGGCATTACCCCAAGTAAACTTCACCAAACCGTGTTTGGGCAATTCCAAGTTCGCTACATAGACTTCTTCTTTCAGTTGTTCAAGCACCGATTAAGCCCTCCCATTCTCCAGCAGGTGATCCACAGCAGCCCGCTCGATCGCCAGGCCTGCTTTGTAGCGTTCGATGAAGGTTTCGAATCCCTTCACATCCTCAGCATCCGGCGCCAGCTCCGTGCTCTCGACACCGAGGAAGACCTTCTTGTCGAGGAAATCTTCCAGGCTCTCGCCTTGATCCCGATTGATCATATACGAGGCGAGAATCGCCATGCCCCAGGCTCCGCCTTCACCGGCCGTAGACATCACAGATACCGGCACGTTCAAAGCAGCAGCCAGGAGTTTCTGGCCAACAACAGGGGTCTTGAACAACCCTCCATGGGCCAGGATGCCGTCGATCTCAACCTGCTCCTGCTTGGTCAGGATATCCATGCCGATCTTCAGCGCACCGAAGGCGGTGAACAGGTGCGTACGCATGAAGTTAGCGAGGTTGAACTTGCTCTTCGGTGAGCGAACGAAGAGCGGTCTGCCCTGATCGAAGCCGGTGATGTTCTCGCCCGAGAGATAGCCGTAGCTGAGCAGTCCGCCGCCGTCGGCATCGGCTTCCAGCGCCTTGTTCAAGAGCACGCTGTAAAGCTTACCGGCATCCACCCCATAGCCCATCGCCTCTGCAAATTCGCGGAACAGATCCATCCAAGCATTCAGGTCGCTCGAGCAGTTGTTGGCGTGAACCATGGCTACCGGATCGCCGCTGGGCGTCGTCACCATATCGATCTCCGGATACACCTTGCTGAGCTCCCGCTCCAGCACGATCATCGCAAAGACGGAGGTGCCGACAGAGATATTCCCTGTGCGTTTGCGCACACTGTTCGTCGCCACCATGCCCGTCCCTGCATCGCCCTCCGGAGGACAGAGCGGGATACCCGGCACAAGATCGCCGTCCGGATCGAGCATCTTCGCGCCCTCTTCCGTCAGCGTACCTGCTTCTTCCCCTGCGAGGTATACTTTCGGGAGGAGATCCTGCAGTTTCCACGGATAGCCGCGGTCTGCGATCAACTCTTCGAATTGCCGGATCATCCTCTGGTTGTAATCCCGGGTCGCTTCATCGATCGGGAAGATCCCCGAGGCATCCCCGATTCCGATTGCTCTCTTCCCAGTAAGCAGCCAGTGGATATAGCCGGCCAAGGTTGTCAGGTTATCGATCCGCGGCACATGTTCTTCACCGTTTAAGATCGCTTGATACAGGTGCGCGATGCTCCACCGCTCAGGAATGTTGAACTGGAACACTTCCGTGAGTTTCCTTGCAGCTTCACCGGTCGTCGCGTTCCGCCATGTGCGGAACGGAACGAGCAGCCGGCCCTGATCGTCGAAGGCCATATACCCGTGCATCATCGCGGAGAATCCGATGGAGCCGACTTTGCTGAGCGTGATGCCGAAGCGATCCTGCACTTCCCGCTTCATCTCGCGATAAGCCGTCTGCATGCCAGCGATGATGTCCTCTTGATCATAGGTCCAATACCCGTCCTTCAACTGGTTCTCCCATTCATAGCTTCCTGTCGCAATCGCGTTAAACGCTCGGTCGATCAGCACCGCCTTGATCCGCGTCGAGCCGAATTCGATTCCCAGCGAGGTTTCCCCATTCGCCACCGCTTCCCGCAGCTTCTCTTGATTCATGGCCGCATAACTCCTTTCTTATAGAACGCTGTATGATGAAGGCAGCTTGATGCACTTGAGAATACGCTTTCTTCACTTAATTTAAGTATATTTTTTTGTACGTACCTTTGTCAATATACGAAGATAGTTATACTTACATTAACCGCTGGACTGATACGTTATTGTTCAACGAACAACGCAATCATGTGACATATATCGATAAAGATCAAACGTTTTCGACAATAACAGTCATTACATTTTCATTTTTTCAATTTCGTGCTAAAATGTACGTACAACTTTTTCGGATCAGATGAAAGAAGTGAACGAGATGAAACCTAAATATCAGATCATCATAGATGATATTAAGAGCAAGATCCTCTCAGGGCAGTATAAGATCGGCGAGCAGATTCCTACGGAATCCGCGCTGCAGGAGATGTACAAGGTCAGCCGTCAGACGGTCCGCAAGGCGATCCTTGAATTAGCCAATGAAGGCTTCGTCAGAAGCGAACAAGGATCCGGCACTTATGTGAGCGGCCATTACCGGTCGCGGGCGAACGGTAAGTCTTCCAGCCGGACGATCGGCGTGATCACCACCTATATCTCCGACTACATCTTCCCGTCGATCATCCGCGGCATCGAAAGCCGGCTGAATGAAGACAACTATTCCTTGCTGCTAGCAAGTACAAACAATGATGTCGCCCAGGAGAAAAAGGCGCTGGAGATGATGCTGTCCTACGGGGTGGAAGGACTCATCGTGGAGCCCACTCGAAGCAATGTATTCAATCCCAACATCGCTTATTACTTGGCATTCCAGGAACAGGAGATCCCCTTCGTCATGATCAATGCCTATTATGAGGAACTGGATGTGCCGTTCTTCTGCCTGGATGATGTCAAGTCCAGCTATCTAGCCACCCGTGAACTGATCTCCAGGGGGCATAAGGAGATTGGGATCATAGCCAAGATGGACGACCTGCAAGGGAAGTTCCGGATGAAAGGGTTTGTCCAAGCGCTCAGCGAAGCCAAGTTGACCTTCCGTCCAGAACATGTACTGACCTTCGACACCTTAACGAAGTCTGAGCTGTCCCGCAGCTTGGAGAATTTCCTGTCGCTCCATCGACATGAATTCACCGCCCTCGTATGTTACAACGATGAGGTGGGACTGGAAGTCGTCAACGTCTGCCGGAAACTCGGGATCGCCATTCCGGAAGAGTTGTCCATCGTCGGCCAGGACAATTCCTATATCGCCCAGAATGCGAACATCAAGCTCGCAACGCTCACCCATCCGCAGGAGCAGTTGGGACGGGACGCCGCCGACTGGATTATCAAACGTCTGCAAGGGAAGAAGGACCTCCCTATACACAACTATTATCAACCGGCATTCATCGAAGGAGAAACGATCAAAGCGATCCGCAGGATGGCAGATCAAACCTGACCATCCTGCAGGAACATTTTGCGCGAAGTATGAGCTGATTTGCAATTACACACGACCCTCGATACATTTTAATCGCACACGATTTAATCGAATGCGATATAAAGGAGGGGGTGCAGGACATGATCGCCCTTTGCAACTTGTCTCAAGATGAAGTTGAGCAGCTGATGAATCAGTTGAGGATGCTTAAAGACAAGCTTGAGCAAGCCAGAAGATTCTCCCAAGCCAGGCTGCAAGCCAAACTGCGCCTATCCGAGAACATATAAAAGCCCGCAAACCGGCCTATCGTGCATGCCTGCTTGCGGGTGCTGACGGCGGACGGAACGGCTGATCTATACCGCGTTCCTTAAAGCTTGCATCGCCATCTTCTCATAATGCTTATACAGCGCATGGAACCTTCCGCTGTAATCTTTCTTCCACGGTTTCTTCTTCCCGCAGAAATGAAGGAATACCGTATGATGAAGGATATAATCCATATCGCATTTGCCGTTCGTCTTGATCCGGTAGTAGTTGTAATACCTGGCATCATAATTGTACAACTTCTCATCCACGCTCTTGATATACTTTGAGTACAAGGCATTCAGAATATCCTGATCCGGCATGATCAACCTGGTGCGGTTCGTCTCCACGAACCGATAGATCTCCTGTTCCTCGATTCGTTCCCTTTGGAGAGCGAGATTCATGAGAAGCACGCCGGAATTGTAGTAGTTGCGGATCTCGTAAGGCATGAGGCGAATCCGGTTCAGCTCCTTCACCGAGATCTTGTCATGATAAGCTGCAGCATAGAGATAGCCTTCAAGATCCGTGTTATAGAATTCCCTTACAGGATTAAGAACCAGCATATCGGGATCCAGATACAGGATCCGATCCAGCTCTTCGGGCAGGAGTTTGAAGGCCAGCAAGCGGTAATACATCTCCTTCGTGTAATGGAGCAGGACCGGTGCGTCTGCGAAAACATAATCCTCCACGTTCACCACTTCAAGCTGTCCTTCATGTCGATGGATGTATTCCTGCAAACGACGGATCTCGTCCTCCGGGATCGACGAGTGCATGAGGTAGATCGTAAAGTATTCGCCGGGGTTGTTGTAAAACAGGGACTTCAGCATCACCAGCAGCGGTTTAAGATAATGGGCATTCAACGTTACCAGAATATTCATACCATCCCTCTTTCGAATCCTTCTTCACAGCGGACTCTACTACTTAGAATATAGTGCTAAGGAACGTAAAATGCAACAAACACGCGGGTCCTGCTACATGAATCCGTAGTACCAAGCACCACACAGCCAACGGCTTGGGCCGCAGTCATCAGCGCATCCTCATCGATATCGAACGCCTTGGATCCCCAGCTTCAGATACGCCCTTCCCGCCATAGAATAACCGCTGCGGTAAGCGACCACCCCAGCAGGATCCGTGGGCAGCAGATGAACGCCGAACCTTGGATCACTCGGCCAATGGTCAGCAGAATGCCTAGTTCCTCCTGCACCGCAGGGTACGATATTCACCATCGCTTGGGCAAACAGCCAGAATGTGATCACACCGAACACGATCCCGATGATCATCTTGTTGGTACCTTTATATTCAGCAGCACTCCCCATCTCTGGGCCTCCATATCCGTATTTTTGGTTCGAAAATCGCGTTTAGTATTCCTGAGTGAGTATCTTTTTTATGAATGAGCAAAAAATAAAGGACCTGCATCGTTTGATTACAAGGAGATCCTTCATCCCTTCTGAGATTGTCTTTCGCTGTTCACAAAAGACTTGATCTATTTAGAGTGTCAGGCCTTTACAGAGCAGCCGCCAAATTCTCCATCGGGATCGTCCTGTGTACCTCGATCGTCTCGATGAATTTCTCCATCGTTGTTGTCAGATAAGCATCGGCTCTCCGGATAAACACCGTTTTGATCTTGCTGTAACGTTCCGGCAGCGTGAAACCCTTGATCTTGCCGCTTTCCATGAGGTGGGCAACCGCCGACTTCGGAACGAAGGTCACCCCTAATCCCATGAGCACGCTTTGCAAGATCGTCTCCAATGTGCCGAATTCCAACACCTTCTGCGGTTCGATGTTCTGATCGCGGTACCACGTTTCCAGACGGGCGCGATATTTGCAGCCCTCGCTAAAACACAGGAAAGGCCTCTCCTTCGCTTCCTCAAGAGATTCCGTGTTTGCATCCGCAATCAGGATCAACTCTTCGCTGAATACTTCATGAGATTCCAGGTCGGGGTGAAAATCCGTCTCTGTCACAAAGGCGCCGTCTAACTTATGCTGCAGCACGTCTTGTTCCAGAGTTTTGGTGACACCGGTATACAGGGAAAGATCGACATTTTGATACTTCATCATAAAATTCGACAGGATCACCGGGAGATGGATGACCGTCTCCACAGCGCCGATATCCAGCTTCCCCGCCGGCTCCTCTCTATTCTGTACCGCCTTCTTCATCTCATCAGCCAGCTGCAGCAATCGTTTGCTGTATGCGAGCAGCTTCTTCCCCTCTGGAGTTAAGATCATCCCCCGGCGGTGCCGATGAAACAGCGGTGTATTCAGCTCTTGTTCAAGTTTCTGAATGCGCATCGTAATATTGGACTGCACATAATTAAGCTCCTTAGCGACTTCCGAGATCTTCCCCTTCTCTGCCACCATCTGAAAGATCTCCAAATCTTTAAACTCCATAAGGCACCTCCCTATCAATTCGGCACCTCTATGATATCAGAAAAATTGATGTTTATGATTATTTTTATTCATTTTACAAGATGGCAAAAATATCAGAAGATAAATAGTGATCTTTATCATGGAGGTGGACATTCGTGGGTAATCGCGTATTATTCGGAGCATTTCTTTGTTTCATCGCTGCAGTATCTTGGGGAGCTATGTTTCCAGTCGCCCACGCAGCCTTTCGTTATATCGATCCCTTCTGCTTGACGATTATTCGCTATGGCGCTGTGTCGCTGCTATTGGTTCCATTGCTTTGGTGGAAAGAAGGCCGACAGGCGTTCCGTTTGGAAGGCCGCGGACTGACACTGTGGTTTTACGGCACGATGGCTTTTACCGTGTATAATCTCCTCATCTTCTGGGGGGAAGATCTCTTAGGTGAGCCGGGGATCATGGTCGCCTCCATCATGGAGTCCCTGATGCCGATGATCTCCGTTGTCATCGGATGGTTCATCTTCAGGAAACGAGCACATGCCTTCACCATGATCTGTGTACTCATCTCCTTCGCAGGAGCGGTATCCGTTATTACCAAAGGCGATATCCAAGCCTTCCTCGGAGCAGCGGGACAGATCATTCCTTCGATCCTGATCTTGATCGCGGTGATCGGCTGGGTGATCTATACGAACGGGAGCGAGAAGTTCAGCGATTGGTCGGCTTTGCGTTATTCTACACTGACCTGCCTGATGGGCACGGCCACAGCGATCGTCATCACCATCATCACGACGCTGATCGGTTATACGCCGGCCCCCACGATCGACGGGTTAATCGCTGCAAGTCCGCATCTCCTGTTTATGATTATCTTCCCGGGGATCATCGCACTCCTGGGCTGGAACGTGGGCGTGAGCATCCTGTCGCCGCTTAACGGACTGTTGTTCATTAATTTCGTACCGGTCACCACGCTGGTAATCTCCATCTTCCAAGGGTATGAAGTGACGGCCTGCGATGTGATCGGCACCATCTTGATCATCCTGTCGCTGGTATCGAACTATCTTTACCTAAGTCGATCGGATCGCAGCTTATCGGTGAAAACAACTTCGGAATCAACCGTCAAGCCGGTTCAAACTTTACGTGAACAAACCTTATAAAAGGATGGTTATGATGCCGGCTTTATGCCGTCATGATTACCATCATGGATAGGAACCTGAACTTACGCCTTTCTCATCCGATAGCACATCGATCGGGAGGGCGCTTTGAGCGTATATATGACCTGCTATCAGCGTGGATTCGCCGCTGGCAAGAGATCTAGTTAATGATATAGTTAATAATGGGGACCGCAGCTGTCCGCTGATCCACTGATCCGACCGTTGATCTGTCCGTCAATCATGCTAACAACTAATACAGACGAGGTGATCATATGAGAATCGGCATCTTGGCACCCATCGCTTGGCGCACTCCGCCTCGCAAATACGGACCTTGGGAGCAAGTATGCGCCAACTTGGCTGACGGTCTGGCGGCGCGGGGACATGAGGTTTATCTGTTCGCTACCGGGGACTCATTGACCAAGGCGAATCTCCTCTCCGTCTGTCCCGCTCCGCTGGGGGAGAATCCAGACCTGCCCTCCCGGCCGTGGGAGTTGATGCATATCGGATATGCTCTCAAGAAGGCAGACGAATTGGAATTAGATGTGCTGCACAATCATATGAATTACCTGCCGCTGCCCTTCGCGCGTCTCATCCGCACGCCGGTTGTAACGACCTTGCACGGTGCAGCTTTATTGGAAGCTGATTCGCGGATGACGTATCGGCATTACGCCGACCTTCCTTATATCTCGATCAGTTATGCCGAGCGGGAAGGCTGCCCCGAACTGAATTATATCGCGAACGTCTATAACGGCATTCGGCTCGATCAATTCGATTATGTTGAAGATGAAGGACACCACTTGCTGTTCATCGGCCGTATCTGCGCAGATAAGGGGGCCGACCTGGCCGTTGAGTTTGCCCGTCGTACAGGCCTGCCGCTGGTGATCGCGGGAATCATATCGGACCAAGCGTTCTTCGATGAGAAGATTCGCCCGTGGATCGACGACAAACAGATCCGTTTCGTCGGCGAAGTCGGGCCGGAGGAACGCAACCGATTGATGGGAGAGGCCTTGGCGCTGCTGCATCTCATTCGCGCTCCTGAGCCCTTCGGTTTGGTGATGGCCGAGGCGATGGCATGCGGAACCCCGGTAATCGGCATCGGACGCGGCTCTGTGCCGGAAGTCGTCGAGCACGGGGTCACCGGTTTCGTAGCCGCCGATCTGGATGAAGCGGCGACGTTCGCCGATCGCTTGCCGGACATCAACAGAAAGGCCTGCCGTGAGCGCGTCGAGCAGCACTTTACCCTGGAACGCATGGTGGAAGGATATGAACAGGCCTTTGCGAAGCTGATTGATGCTTAAGGCCGTGACAAGACATCCGAACCCTAGCCCCTTCACGGGGCTGACTCATAGAGAAAAATAAGTACGGAAGTAAACTGCCTCATTCTTACTAAGTGCAAAGGCAGTTTACTTTTTATCTAGAATGTAAGGATGATCGTGACAAATTAGATCAATAAGCCTACGAAAAGTTCATTCCTCTAGTACATCCTTTTATATCCACTGGCGCCATGTTTGCGACAATATAACTGTTTATCTTGATCTCTCATCCATACGCTTGAATATCGTTTATAAGATCATCGATCAGTTGTTCTTGATAACCAACTTTACGTTGTTGCAGCATGCGTTCCTTCACTGGGAGCAACTGAGGATCTTCAATGGATTGCAACTGTTTGTACCTGCTGTCAGTAAGACTCACATCCGACAGACATCTTTCATAATCTGCAATGTTGAATCGCCACAACTTTAAATGATTGGGATAACGCCTCCGGAGTCTCTGAGCCATAAGAAGACCTTCGGGATCAAAATCACCTGAATAATAGAATTCATATCCCTCCTCAGCCAGCTTATCAAGCAGATGCCATGCCGCGATATGCAGCTGTCCTCCTGTACAGATCAGCGGCACGGAACGCCCCATTCTTTGAGCCCGATCGAGGAGGTCGGAGAAGACACCTGAATTTTCTACGATATAGACCTTACGAGAAACAGCCCCCTCTAATCTGTTAAGATCATCATACACAACGAAGCGATCCGCCAACACTAACTCCCTCAGAGGAATATGCAGGACCGCCCGATCACGAGCAGCTTGCTCCCACCAAGTCACACAGTTCTCCCCGCGAACGGCAACAATGCCGCTACAGGTGACAAAATTCAGAATATCATCCCGAAGGATTCGATATTCATACAGCAGTTCGGTTGCTTCTTCTGCATGAAGAGGTAGCTCCGGTTGATACTCAGCATCCTTCTCCTGCTTCAAAAACACGAGTGCTTGCATCAGCAGTTTCCCTTCTTCGCGCTCCCGATCGAAGGTATGCGGATCCCGCGTTACACGAGCCGCATAGATCGGCAAGCGCTCATAAGCATCCATCGGCAACTCAGCGATCGCCCGCAGCACGACATCCAGTGCCTGACGCAACCGCTCCGGATCTGATTCGAACCACCGCACCAGATGGCGCGTACCCGCACCGCGCTCAGCCAGATGGCGGATCCACCTGGCACCTGCTTCATTGCCATGTTTCAAACAGCCTGCATGAAGTTCGTCCATCATGTTATCCCAAGCGCTGTAGAATCGAGCTCGTTCTTCGCGTTTCGGGATCAGCGGTTTGTCCAGGACCTGTTGCAGCATAGCGAGTACATCGATTCCCTGAAACTTGCTGTCCTCAATCGCTTTGGAGAACTGTGCATAGGTTACCGTAACAGATTTTCTTCCCGTGAGATCTTTGCTTAGCAGAAGCCCGATGGCCTCCCGTTCCACATCCGTTAATCCATTGATCCTCACGCTGCCGCCCAACCTGCCCAGGCTGCGATACTTATCCGCTAAGCCCTGTAACAACCGCCGATAACCTCTATCTGCAAAAAACAAAACAGCTTCCCGCAGTCGTTCTTCCTGCCCCATATGCACCTCTCTCCTGCATCAATCTTTGCCATCTCCGTCAATATGCATATCTTGTTCCATCCTCTCCATCGCAGCGGCAGCTTCAAGCTGTGCATCCTGCAGCGGCTTCCTCTCTATGCCGTTCCAATAGTATCGAACAACCGTTACATATGGTGCATTCTTAGGACGTATTAGTTCACAGATCGATAGAGCAGATACCGTATCATAATCACCCCACAGCGCCTGTGAATTCATAATGTAGTTAAACCCAAGCTTCTCCACCAAGTCGAACATATCACGGATGTTGTTCTCATCGACGCCGGCGAAGGCTTCGTCCAGTGAGATGATATAAGGGGCATCATCACGCGCTTCCATATATCGTGAGTAAGCAGCACAGAACAGCGGGATATACATCGCCATCGCCTTCTCGCCGCCGCTTAATGTATAGAAAACATGGTTCGTCAACTCTTTCCTTGATTCACCTTGACGTCTGTAATATAAGGTAAATGAAAACCATTTGCGGTAATCCAGCATATCTCGGATCACCTGATGAAGGGTTTCTCCATAGGCGTTGTCTTCGATCAGCTCCTTCGCCTGATTCACCTTCGATCGGAAATGCCGCGTGATTCTCTGCATATCCTCATCCCTAAGCAGACGTGCATCCGTTCGGAGCAGCTTCACCAAATCTTCCGTGTCCATCTCCTCTTCGCGTTCGGCGGTTTTGGGCTTCCACCTGATCGAAAACTTTAGTCCGCTTGATGTATCCCGCTCAGCCATCAATCCGTTGATCTGTTCCACCCAGCGTTCCGCACGGCCGATGCGGGCACGGATCATCCGTCCGACGCTGTTAAAGATAATCTCTTCGAACAGCTCTCTGTCCTTCTCTTGCAAGTATAACTTCTGCCGTTCGATATCTTGCTCAAGTTGGTTCTTCATATAGTACGGGCTTACCTTTTTGCCCTCATATTCCATATAGATGTATACCCGCCGCGATTTTTGCTGCCACTCCTCATACAGGATCCGATAGGTGTCCGGCACTTCATTCAAACCTTCTGGTTGTGTCTGTATATCCGAACTGTCCATCATCATACGATACTCGATCAACACCCGTTGTGCTTCGTAGAATGCAGCCGTCAATTGATTGGTCAGCCTTTCGCGATCCGTATCACTCATCTGCCGCTCTGCCCAAGTACGTGCTCTCTCCAACAATGTCTCTTGTTCGACATAGACATCTCCAGAACCATACCCAGAGGCATCCCCAACCTCACCATCTGCTGTTTGACTAGAAGGTGCAAGATGATCCTCCGCCCCTTGCCCAGGCAGAAACCTAAGCCTTTCTTCCTCCTGATAACTTTGCTGCCACAGTTTAAGAAGATGCTCAGCTAATGCCATCTCTCGGCTGAGTCCTGCCGCTTGTTCTTGCAGATGCTCCAATTCCTTCTGCGCAGATGCAAGCTGACCCGTGCAATCATTAATCTGGTCAGGAAGCACCTTCAAGCGTCTAAGTACTTCTTCAATCCGCTTGCGGATCTCTTCTACGCCCATATCCTGAAGAAGCTTGTCCAGCACATCCATCGAGGATCGGCATGCAGCCAACTGGTCCTCCAGTACACGGCATTCACCCTTGAGCTGATCCACGTCGAACTGCACCTCTTCGCGATGCTCCTCGATTTGCGCATACTGCTTGTGCAAGTTACTATAGTTATTGCTCAACAGTTCAAGCGTATTCAGATTTGATATATAAGTTTTCATCAAACGGTAAGCTTCTTCGTAGACTTCTTCCTTTATCTCTAATGAGATATGGCGGGTCAACTCCACCAGCTCAGCTCGGATCGCCTGCAAACGACTCGCCGCTTCTCTCACTTGCTCATGCTTGCGGCCGGCCTCCTGTTCGTAGACAAGAACCTGACGCTGTGCCGTCTTCCAGAGGTCATAAGCATCCTCGACCGGTTTGATGGAAGGAAATCTTCGAAGTTCTTCCTCCAACATCTGCATACGTGCCTGTTCTTCATGCAGTGCCGTTCGCACTTGTTGCTGCTCCTGAAGTAGAGCTGCACACTCTTCCTGCAGCCGCTCAATCTGCTGCTGGCGGTATCTGCGACGGGCGACCCGGCCGATGAATCTTGCTTCTCTCTGAAACGGCGCATGTCCGCGGATCAGACCGATCTGATAACGCCCAGTCTCATCTATTGAGACCGCTCCTTCCGCATCCTCGGTGAGCGTAATGCTCATCAGGATATTCGTGATGTCTTCGCCGGATACTGCACACTGTTCGTCAGTTGCCGGTTCCAGCCAGTCAGCCAGCGTATGGCCGAACAGCTTCGGCTGCGGACGCAGGATCCGATCATTTTCTGGATGAATCTGCATCTGCATCTTCTCAGGGATGATAAGTGCATCCAAAATCCCCATAGCAGACAGAGCTGCCTCTAATCGCTCCTTGTCTGCATCGTCTACATGATCTGCGAACTCAACGGCAGCAAAGAACGGCACATACGGAATCCCCCGCTCCGTCAACCGTCTTCTCGTCTCCTCAGTATCAGGATGACGCTCCGGTTCGGGATCTTTTTTCTCCTTCCAATCGTTCAACTCCGATTGTTTCCTTAAGAGCTCTATCTCCAGATTCTCAATCTTTTGCATCAAGTTCGCAATTCTTTCGGCTATATCTCTCTGGATCCACTGATAAGCTTGTCTCGCCGGCTCGAGCAATTGATCAGCGGTGTAATCCTCGATCAAACGATTGATTCGACGCGCGGTTTCATGCAGCTGTTCATCGCTTAATTTCAGACAGCGGTTAGTACTATGCCAATCATGCAGCGCAGTCAACAAACCCTCGCGCTCTTCCTCGAAGAGCGTGCGCCACTTCTCCATCTCTGCAGCATACATATCCAGCTGTCTGCGAACTTCGGCAAGTTCATTGTCATACTCCTTATAACGCTCCAGCGCCCGCGTCTGTTCACGAAGTTTACGCAGCGTTCCCTCGAGACGATCCATATATTGATTCGCATCCTGTTTCCATACTAGAAACGAATAGCCTTCTTCTCGGCTGCGCAGCCATTCCGCTCTGGCAATTGCATGTGCATCGAACATCGCCTCCGCCGCATCGAAGTCGAGCAACTCTGCCCGCTCATCCATGCTTTTCTCACATTCGGATATTTCCCGCTCCAGATTTTGCAGCTGCTGGACCATCTCTCTTTCCCGTTTTTTCTTCTGGGCCAGTAATTGTTCTTTCTGCTGCAACTCCTGTCTATATCGAGCGTACTGCTCCTTCAACTGCAGCAGTTCCCGCTCCCGTTTAAACACATCTTGGCTTTCCAACTGTACATACTCTTGTTCTAAGACCTTCTGCTCCTGTTTCAACTGACTGATCTCCAACGTCAAAGCCTCACTGCGTTGGCTAAGCTCCGTCATGTACTCAAGTATCTTATCGCTTGTAGCCTTCAACTGTTCCACACGGGTATAAGCGGCGATATAAGCTCCTGCTTTTTCACTCAGCACAAATTCATTGTATTGATCATATTGCTTGCACAATCTGGTGACGGCTTTCTCATCGCGGATCAATTGATCCAGCTGTTGTTTCGTCTGATCCATATGTTCGATCGTATCGGACAATGGACGAAGCTCGTCATCCGTCAGTGCGGGAAGGGCATCATTTAGGATCTCATAGATGACCGTCGGCTTGAATTCCCTCGATAGCTTAGGACTGCGAAGCTGGATCAACAGTTTCATAAGTTCATCATATGCTTCAAGTGTCTCGAACCCAAAAACATGCTTGTTGACCAGCGCCATATATTCACGCTGCGTAGTCACAACCTGTCCGCCCTGCTCCAGACGATTTTCCAATTGTTTGCGAGACAGCGGGATCTTCTCGGCTTGCCCCGTCTCGGGATTGATCTCTGTCGTATAAAGCTTAATATGATGGCCGATTCGCCGATTATCCGTGATCACGAAACCCCAGAAGTCGAGGTTCCCATGCCGTTTAGCCCTAAGTCCGATGCCCGTGGTAATATATTGCTCGCTGTTTTTCCTTTTGTATTCCAGATACAAATAGCCTGTCCGTTCATCGCGATCGACGACTTCTTTCTCACCCAACAGATAATCTTCCATGCGCCTTGCTTTGGAACCAAACGGATCGAGCCGGTCCGGCGACTTCCGCCCATCGAGCAGTACGGTAATCAGACTCTGCATCGTCACCGATTTTCCTGAACCATTCGCACCGCGCAGGAGAAGTTTACCGTCCGCAAATTCGAACTCCTCTTCATCGTAATACCAAAAGTTCAACAACCCCGCACGGTGTAGCTGCCAGCGATTATGCTTCATACTCATCGTTCCCCCTTTCATCCTCTCTTACAAAAAATTCCCGCGGATAACGGCCTATCGTACGTACTAGATGCGGGTACAGGATGACCATCCCCGTCTCCTCATCCACATCGGCCATCTTCCATTCCTTCCAGAGGGCGATCAGCTCTCTCGCTATTTCCTGTGCAGAAGTGTCGGTACGATATTGCTTGCTCCACCCTGCTCCATATAACGCTTTGCACGCCTGTACGCGTTGCTCAATCTCATACATACTGAGGGTGATCTGGTCCCGCCCCCCCCGTCGTTACCCTTCCGCTCAGCACATCAGCCCGCAGCTGCTCAGCGAATTGCAGTGATATATCACTAATCGCCCGCTGATCGGGATACATATCCTGCCGAAGTCCCCGTTCCATGCGGGTAAGCATGGCCGTATTTCGATACAGCTCGAATTGATAATTCGTATGTTTCTCAATATCTTCGCGAATTCGGTTGCGGTATGTTCGCAAGTACAGAAAGTCGACATCGTCGTCGGATTTTCTCAGCATAGCCGGCGTTAGGAACAACTGTCTATATACGCGGTGCCTGCGCCGCATCCCGGTCTGCTCATCGCTGTCATCTGTATGTTCCGCTTCCAGCAGTTCTTCTAACGTGCTGTATTGGAACAGATCTTTGGGATACGTGCGCATAAAATATCGGGAATATATCGGTACTTCATACAAGACCTCGCTTGTCTCCGCGTAACGAAACTGTTCAATATCTCCGTCCACTGTCAAGACCAGCTTCAATGACGCGGCAAACCGCATCACCCGGACCAGCGATTTGCGATGCTCATAATGGGTCCAGTCCAGCTCATCTGGATACAGACTTTTCAGCTCTTCACAAAGATCCGACAGCAGGAATTGTTCATCCACCGACTTCATCTCGATGAATGCCAGCAGACAGCAAAACAACGCATAATCGCGCGGATCTGTAAATTCCTGAATGCCCATCCAAGTCTCCGGCACCGCAGGGATCTTCTCTAATTTGGCAAAATACCGATGGACGATGAGCCGGTAACCCAGCTTCTCCCTAAAATACAGCGTCAATGCCTGTTCTCGCTCTCGAATCATGCGATATCGATCCGGGTCATCTTCGCGAAGTACCCAGAAATTCTCCAACAGCCATTCCGCTGCTTCCTTCGCTTGCTCATCATATAAGTTCTGTGAAGACAACAGCCGCACCCCCTTATTCTAAGAACATGATCAAATAATTCGGCATACGCATGATACCGTCGGACGATGCCAGTTCGATCATCTCATCATCCAGCAAGATCAGTTTGAATTTGCGGCCACTCTCCGTTTTCGCCGTACCGTCCTCTTGGCCGCTCGCTCTGGTCATCCACTGCAACAAAGTTTTGCGCACGTAGGGATCGACTGCTGGCAATTCACTAAGGCGGATCCGATCATTGCGAGTGATCTGTTCGATCAGCTTTCTCTCCGCTTCTCTCATCAATAGATGCTGCTGCAGCATCTGTTGCTTGGCAGCTGACCGGTCCTCGATCGCGCTTGGCTTAGTGCGCTCGCGATAGTGTCTAGTACGAGGCTTGATCGTGAGTACAGCAGGCGGCTCATGCCATAAGTCAGCGTCAATATCCTCTGTACGCCCAGGATCAGTATATAGATGCCTTGTATGGAAGACGCCAAAGACGCAAGCAGACAGCTTATGCGCCTCCTCCATGCTTAAGTTTAAGAACCACCCGGCGAGGTGAAGATAATCTTTGCGGCGGCTGCGCATATTTTGATACCGCTCTCCAAGCCTTTGAGCAAAACGCGTCATCTTCCGAATCGTCTCGTTCGTCTCATTCTGCATATACAGCAATTCACTGTCATTGCCGTTTACGCCGAGAAACCAATAACGAAGACTGTTCCACTGCGCCTTGAGCCGGGTTATGATCTCTTCCTTGTCGATCTTCTCGTCTAAGCGCGGAATACTCATCTGATAATCCGCTACGCGCTCCACAGTCCGCTCGAGCCACTGGTCGTCCACATGCAGAAGGATCGATTCAATCCTGAGTGAAGACTTCTGCAAAGCCGCCATAAAATTGCGCAGATAGGCCATCAAAGCTTCTTTGTACAACAGGAAATCTTCCGTCTGCATGAGATCTTCGATCTTCTCACTCTTTAAGTAAGCAAGATAGTCCGCCGCATTCTCCGTTAACTTGCGAAATTGATCGAACAGGTCCTCCCATAGCAAGTTCACTTCTTCGAGTGGCATCGTCTCTACACGGTAGAGCTGTTCATTCTCAGCGCGGAATGGACTTGTGTCTCTGGTCGTCAGTTCGCCAAGCAGCTGCAACAGACGGTCGAACAACGTCCGCTCCAGTGACCCGCCGAAGGACTCTCCCAGCTGCTCCAACTGATGGACCATTCGCTCGATTTCGACCGTATAAGGGCTGCATTGATAACGGAACTTCTTACGTTTGAATTCCTCGATCGAGGAAACTCTGCCCGTCTCTTGGCGAGGTATTAAGTTACCCCAAGCAACCAATCGTTGCAGATCTTGCTCCAGCATATCTTCTGTATAAGACTGAAATGCTCCAAATTGTTTCAAATAGCTGTAAACTTCCTCAGGGAACAGATAATGCCGTAATCGTTCATGCTGCCGATAGAAAAATCGCAAAATGGCCCGATATCGCCACGTGTTTTCAGTATTGAGATAGGTTATTTCCGGGATCGGCTTTAATAACTGTTCATCCACTTTAATTCACATCCGTGATCCTTATTTCTCTTCATTCTATCATTAATGTCGATAATTAGAATATACTTGAATAAATTAGCATTCGCATTAATTGTTCTATCCATCCATTCAGACAACAATCTTACCTGCAGATGCTAACGGAACTGTGATTCGCTATTCCCCCTGAAAATGCCCAATCTCAAATTCTAACGGAACGCTGGTTCGCTATCTGCTCTAAAACAAAGGCTTTCGAACGAATCCCAAAGAAATAACGTACCCGCGTTCCGTTACAAAAAATAATCGCCGATAATCGGCGAATAAGGGATCACAGTTCCGTTACAATCGTCAGCGCACACGGTCCAACAGCCATCCGATATTTAAGCCAGTCCTTCACTCAACATCCTTCACTCAACAAGTACTTATATCACTTACGAGTATAATACGATGTGTTAAAATTCCCCCGTTGCTGTTCTCTCCTCTGTTTGGAATGCCGGTATGCATGACCGCACTCCATAACATTGGAGGGTTTTTGTTGTTGATGACCATCGAGCATCGCATCATCCGAGCATCACCCGCTCCATTGTAAGTACCAGTGCAGCTGTGGATGCCGGCGATTCAACCAAACAGGAGACTTCAGGGAGGAATATCTATCATGTGGTTTATCTATGCTCTCGTCTCCACGATCTCGTGGGGTGCAGCAGATCTATTCTACAAAAAAGGGGCTGACGCTGAGGACAAATACAGCCACCTCAAGACCTCGGCGATCGTGGGCATCGTGATGGGCGCTCACGCGATCTTCACGATGTTTGCAAACAACATCGATTATGATCCGATCAACCTTCTCATCTATCTGCCCGTATCGTTGTGTTATATCCTTTCTATGACCATAGGCTACTTGGGACTTCGCTATCTGATGCTCTCCATCTCCTCGCCTATTCAGAATTCTTCGGGTGCGATCGTCACCATCCTGTGTCTGATCTTCCTCGACCAGATGCTGGACTTGCCAAGTGCCGCAGGAGTGATCCTCATCTGCGGCGGGATCTTCGTGTTAGGCATACTCGAGAAGAAGAAGATGGAGACAGAGATCCGAGAAGAAGACCGAAAGTATCAAGTGGGATTTAAAGCCTTCTTCCTGCCGATCGCCTACTGTATCATCGATGCGCTGGGCACCTTCTTCGATGCCTATTACCTCGATGATTATCGCACAACGCCTCTTAGAGGGGTTACCGAGAGAACCTTCGAGGATGTAGCCAACATTTCATATGAACTGACCTTCCTCTTGGCTGCAATCTTCATCTTCATCTATATCAAAATCATCAAGAAACAGCGCTTTGGTTTCATAGAACATAAGAACAGAATGGTCGCCGCACTGTTCGAAACAGGCGGTCAAGCTGCCTATGTTTACGCGATGAGCGGCACCGGCGTGGTTGCAGCTCCGATGATTGCTTCTTACAGTATCGTATCCCTCATCCTGTCAAGAATCTTCCTGAAGGAGAAGCTGACAGGTCAACAATACGCAGCCGTCGCGGTGGTGATGACGGGGATTTTCTTGCTCGGTTTAGCCGAGGCGCTTGCAGAGTAAGAAACATCAAGCTCCTTGATTAGGTTTGGAATGAAATCATCGTGCAATAAATGCAAATATGTTAAGATAAATGGACACTTTACTCCCGTCTTCCATGGTGTATGAGATTTCCTCATGGGGCTTCACTACGTCGTAAGTTCCAGCAAAGTCAAAGCCCATGCTGCCATCCTTCGCTTCCATTCGGGTTAGATCAGTGTTAACAACATTCCCGCTGCAGCCCCTGTTAAGACAATCATCCAGGGCGGCAGCTTCCAATATACGAGCATACTGAACAAGACCGCCGCTAAAGCAAAATCAATGGGTGCTAAGATGGAACTCGTCCAAATGGGTTGATAGAAGGCCGAGATCAGGATTCCAACAACGGCTGCATTTACCCCCATCAAGGCACCTCTGACCTTGGAATTCCGACGCAGGCTGTCCCAGAAAGGAAGAGTGCCCAAGATCAATAAGAAGGCAGGCAAGAATATAGCAAAGGTTGCGATTAGACCGCCAACCCACCCATTCATTACGGCACCCAGGTAAGCTGCAAACGTAAATAACGGACCTGGAACGGCTTGAGCCGCGCCGTATCCTGCAAGAAAGGCTTCCTCACTCAACCAGCCGGCCGGTACAAATTCTCGTTCAAGCAGGGGCAGTACGACATGTCCTCCTCCAAACACCAAAGCGCCGGAGCGGTAGAAACGATCAATCATGGTGATCCAACGTGAAGAAGTGATTTCACTTAATAAAGGCAGGAGCAGCAGCAGACCAAAAAATAATACGATGCACACGATCCCTAAACCGCGGCTGATGGGAAATGCCGTTCTGCCTTCCGATTCATCCTCCTGATGCCTGAAGATCAGAAAGCCAATGACCGCGGAAAGAAGGATGACCCCAACTTGCGTGAAAGTTGTTTGCCATAACAATGTCACCACTAAAGCCAGCAAGGCGACAGCCTTTCTTTTGAGATCAGGTGTCAGCTTTTGAGCCATTCCCAGGATGGCATGGACCACAACAACAGCGGCAACAATTTTCAGACCATGGATCCAACCCGCATCACTTAAGTCCAGGCCTTGAACAAACAGTGCTAAGATCATCAGAGCGATGACTGAAGGTAAGGTGAACCCAAGAAATGAAACAATGCCGCCTAATACGCCGGCACGCATGACACCTATGCCGATCCCAACTTGACTGCTGGCAGGACCGGGAAGGAATTGGCACAGTGCCACTAGATCAGCATAACTTCTTTCGTCCATCCACTTCCTTCTGCGAATATATTCATCGTGAAAATAACCCAAGTGAGCAACAGGCCCGCCAAATGAAGTTAGACCTAATTTCGTCGATACCATGAGGATTTCAAATAAGGCTTTGATTCGGCTCTGTTTTTTCATGATGGTTTATTCCTTTCTGTTCTGTTTGCCGTCACCGGTCACAGATCTGCAAATAGGCGTTCAAGCTTTATGATCCGGTGCATCCCGCCTGTGACCTGCCCTAGATGATACATCTGCGCCTCACTCGCACTGCCCGCTTCGATCACCTTGCCTGGGCATAACCGCATGAAGACGAAACGTTCTCCAGATGGCGTGCGCAATACATACTTCCCTTGATGAGAGATTAACTCTGGACAGGGAATCCCGTTTCGATGCAAGAGATCTTGAAGACTTAGCGAAGTTTCTAATCCATCTACTGCCTCCTCAGGATATCGGCTTCTATGATATTGCTTTACAAAGAAGTTCCCTGCATCCGTTTCAATCCTCCATTTTAAGTTCATGTACCCTAATTCAACGGAGGCAGAATTCATAATCTCGATCCCAAACATCTCGGTGATCGTTTCAAAGATCTCATCCCTAATCGATTCAGCCGCAACTGGATCCTTCACAACTCTAAACTCCTTATCCAACCGAAATTGCGCAGTAACGTCTTATACATGAATTTCTGTACGAGTGCAGCATCTTGGATCGTGTCGCCAACGCCAAACGAAGACATCCACACCAGACGATTCACACCCGTTCGTTTCGCAGCTTGAATGACCGCATCGGCAGCACGCGTAAACAATTCGTCAGCTCGCAGGGATTTTCCCGTAAACTAGCTCGATTATTTCCATGTTTGCTGCAGTAGATGTTCATGTCGATATTCCCTGCGGCTCCTCCAGAGGATGGACTGCCTTGACCAGCGCCTTCTTCTCCCATGCACGGCTTCGCCAGCGAAGCAGCATGATGATCCCGCGCAGCCACTCATCGATGATAAACACAGCCCAGATCCCAAGCAGCCCGAACCCATAATGGATGCCGAATAAGTAGGCCAGCGGGACTGCAACGCCCCACATCGAGATCACACCCATCAAGGCGGGGAATCGAGCGTCGCCAGCCGCGCGCAGCGAATTGATCACAACCATATTAAACGTCCTGCCGGGCTCAAGGATAATCGACAGCAAGAAGATGCTCGCTCCAAGTGTAATAATCTCCGGATCTTGTGTAAACAATCCGATGATGTCATATCGGAACATCGATGCGATGAGGACGATCAGCAGTGTCGATACGAAACTGATCTTCACACTTCTGATCAACCTGCGATAGGCTTCATCCATCGCTCCGGCACCGACCATCTGGCCGACGATAATCTCTGTTCCTGTGCCGATCGCCATCGCCAACGCCATAAAATAATTCGATACATTCATCACATAGACATGCGTATTTAACGCCGTGATGCCGATCAGGTTCACAAACCCGAGGATCATCAGATATTGTGATTGCCAAGCGATCTGTTCACCTGCTGCAGGCAGGCCTACACTCAGGATCTGCTTTACATAAAGTCGATTCCAGCGTATATAATACTTGGTTCTAATCGGCGCAGGCATAGAACGGTATAAAAGGATGAACAACACGATGATCCCGAGGAAGCGGCTGACAACCGTGGAGATCGCAGCACCCGTAACACCCAGCTCCGGGAATCCAAAGTGACCAAAGATCAGCAAGTAGTTGCCGACCACATGGATGATATTCACACCCAGAGTAACAAACATCACGTTTTTCGTGTGCCCCGTGGAACGAATAACCGATGACAGCGCATACGACAGCGCTTCAATCCAGATGAATCCGCCGACGATCTGCAAGTAATGATGAGCGATGCTCATCTGCTCAGGGCTGGAATTCAGCAAGCGCAAGAACGTCTCGCCGAACAGGAGAATCGTTAAACTGACGATGAAGCCGAATAGGAAGTTCAGCGAGATCGCATTGGCTGAGATATCACTCGCTTCTTGCTTCCGTCCAGCACCGATATATTGTGCAACGGCAACACTGGTACCGATCGCAACAAACCCAAACATCAGAATACAGAAGAAAATCAGCTCATTCGCAAGCCCGACTGCACCGGTGGTCGTGTCCGAGATTCGGCTTAACATGAACACATCCACCGTGCCCAGCATCATCCGCAGTACAGAATCGACTAGGATCGGCCAAGTCAGATGAAAGAGACGAAGTTTCTTCCACGAAGGTGTTAAATCTAGATTTGCCATGGTTCTCTCTAGCTCCTACTCTATGTCAGATGATACCTAGTCCTATCAGTCTAACTCCTCTGCGGATAAAAATCTATAGGTTGAAAGAAATAGATGGGGGGGGGGGGAGGATGGAATAACTGCGAGGAAGCAGATACAAGAGTGCAGTTTCGTGCGTGCTGTAACGCATGCAGCTGAGCTTGCAGTTGTGTGCGTGTTGCAGCGCCTCCAGAAGCACTGGATGCTGTGATGCCACACATGGCTGGCGATAACGGAACTGAGAGACCTTATTTTGCTGTTCTCGGCCGTTTTCCCGAGCTAACGGAACCTGAGTGCGTTATTTCGTTGAATTGGGGCAGTCTCCTATCAATTTGATGCGAATAGCGTACTGTAGTTCCGTTAACGGTCATCACAATAAATAACCGAGCCTATTAAAACGAAGGCCCGGCTTGTTCATTTCTATGGATCAACATGAGTACTAGTAAACAGAATGATTCATTTGACTGTACCCTCATTTATGATACGGTTCACCGTATCACTCGATATGGTAAACTAAAAATAATACCCCCCACTTCCTAAAACAAGGAAATGGGGGGCCACATTATAACTTATTCAAGTGAAATAAGGGTATATGTAGTCTTTTCCTCTTCAGTGAAAACTTGAATCTCAGTCTTTTGTTCAACTACTGCCTTTACCTTCACAGGCACAACAAATTGCTGTCCCCTTAGATTCTCACCAATAATGCCTCTAATATGCTCATCATTTTCTAAAAGGAGATTGAATTTATTTGAATCCGTATCAACACCTTTTAATATACCTCTCAGTTCCAACTCTTTTATTTCGACTTTTGTTTCCTTAATAAGGATATCAATTGCCTTTTTGATATTACTGGAATCAAGTAAAGCTTCTTTATATTTTCGATTTGGAGATGCCCATTCAACCTTAATCCTGGTATCCTCATTATCCAGCTTATTAAGTAACGTGAAATAAGTCTTAATAGCCCTGTTACTTAACCCTTTTATAATTGTTCTAAACTTTTCTTCTTTTGGTGTTGCTTCAAAAAGCTCCATTAGTCTTTCAAGTGTACCTGATGCATCAGTGTCACCAAATAGTCCTTGGTTTGTTTCAGACTTCAAACGGACGCCAAAAGATGCAGCAAAGAAACCACTGGCCTTTAGTTTGTTTGTTTTCATAATGTCTCTAGAAATCGGCCCTCGACTACTTATACTATTCGCCCCGATATAATAAGCTAAGTTCTGTGTAGTAATAAGTACTTCTCCCAGTAATTCTGCATCAATTTCATTACTATGCTGATCACTTACATTTAAGGATAGATCAAGAACGTCTCTTCCTGAACGAACAGCCGTTAGAACAGTAGATTCTTCTCTAGGGGGAAGTGTGGATTCATGTTGTTCAGTTTCCACATATGAATCAGGATCGGGCAACTCTTCCTCTACAATGGTACTTACTTCCCTATAGTGAATTTCAACAGAATCGTTCTTTCCCTTTGGCGTTCGGACTTCTAAAACCATATTATTCTCAGAATGAAGAATACAGTCACGTAAAGAGACCTTCCCATTCAGAATAAGAAGGTATCTTGTTCCACTTACAGGCACATAAAACCATTTGTCATTAATAGATGACGTATCTATCCAATTGACAATGTATTTTTGTCCCGTAATGCTCTCACAAGCAAAGACTTTTGGTCCGTCATAATACTCAAATACTTTAATGATTTCAACGGCTCCAATAGGGTAAGGAAGAGTATAATCCATAAAAACCATTCCTAACTTTAGGTATTATCCTTAAAATACCTCTTTACTTCAACGCCGGAATAAACCCACCAATTAATATGTGATTTATGATCTGGCTCTGAGACAACACCAGTCTCTTTGGTTATCTGACCTTTAATTATGTGTCCCCTATTCTTAAATAAAGCAATTTTTTTCTTAGCCTTTTGAATTTGTTCAAAATCAGTAAAAACCGAGATTGCACAAGCTTCACATTCTTTTTCCGGTGGATAACGGCGGTTTGCCTCTTTATGACTGTGAAAATCCTCATCTGTCGGAGGATTGTTTAATGTCAATCTGTACACTGGGTCTACGTCTTTTGACTTAGCACTGCTAGGAGGGCAAGACACCGGATAGTGGTCTCCCCAATTACTATTATTACCACTGTCAGACATAGTATCCTCTCCTATTTATATTTAACCAATGGATGCTACATAACCAACATAAGAAATTATTTCCACCCCATCTTAACCTAACAGAATCTAGTAGTAAAGAGGTTTTAGTAGAAGGATATTCATGTTGATGTAACTCATAAACGAAAAATCGCCGCCTTCCATAACAATGGTAATAAGCGGCGACAAGCTGGTTTTTTACTAAGCCTTCACAATTTCCAACAACTTCTCATAACTGTTCACAACATCGTACTTCAACTGGCCTGTATTCAGTTTAGCAAAGTGCCTACTGGCACATTCAATTTTCGCCTTCTCCACTTCACGGAGTTCCATGGATTCCATGGAGCCTTTCGTCTCCGCGATGAAGTAAATGTACTTCACATCGCCTTCCTTGAAAACAATCGCCCAGTCCGGATTGTAATTGCCCATCGGCGTCGGGATAAAAAATCCACGCGGCAGTTTGGCGTACACTCGAACTTCGTTGCTGACATCAAGCTCTCTAGCAAAAGCACGCTCGATCTTAGAATCCGTAACTACATAGTCATAAACGTGCTTCTCAACCGGAATCGCATTTTCCCCCAGTTTCCCGGATAATGTGTTTTTCGTAAATACGTCCGCTTCGAACGTATCATTGAGAACATCATATGTGATGGATTCAATGATCGTCGTCGCCTTCTGCTCGTTGATCAGCTTGGCGGCACGAATCATGAATTCTTCCGGGTTTTTGCGGAATTGCAGGAATGTAACTTCTTTGATTCCCGTTAAAATTGCCACGATCGTCTTTCTCGTTAGCCGCGTTTCATCCATTAGTTTTCCGACCAGATCATATTTCACCCGAAAATCCGGTTTTACTTCCACAAGCTCTGTTTTGGTTTCACGCGTCTGAAAGGCTTCCCCCGATTTTAACTGTTGTTGGGACTCAATTCGGTTCATTTCACCATGCTTGATTGCATATCGGATCGCAGGCACTTGTAAATGACTGTCCAAAGCCCATACACACTTTTTCACAAGTTCCTCGGAGTCGAATTTGACAGTATACACAGATTTCCGATTGATTTGGTTCCAGAGCTCTTGGAATTCCTTTTTGTAAAAATTGTTATTGACCGTTACGGAAGCAATATTGCGATTCCGTTCATTATCAGCCAGATTCGATTTACCCTCTACATAAATTGACTTAACCAATTCGACCAACGGTTCCTGAAAATCCGTCAATTCCTCAGGGAGTTTGAGACTCTGATTTTCTACAGCGTTAAAATATACATCCGTCAAATTGTACTGATCATCCACATAATCATTTTTAATGAACGTGTACAGTAACTTGCTTGCTAAGGTATCTTCTAATTTTAATTGTTCGCCGCGTGCATTCTTCAACACTTTATCCAGGAAGAAGTCGCGATCTGCTTTGCGTGGGCGATCGGACAGCGTTTCGGCGATTTCGTTTTGCAGCTGTTTCGCAAATTGCTCGTATGATTCACTGGCGATGACGGTCAGCACATTAATCTCATGAACGTCAATACCCGGTACGCTTGAATCCATCCGTTCACCATTCTGATTGACACAAAGCCGCAGTCCCCGCCCGACTTCCTGACGTTTCTTGATGGTGGAATCGCTATGTTTCAGCGTGCAAATCTGAAACACATTCGGATTATCCCAGCCTTCTTTGAGAGCGGAGTGGGAGAAGATAAACCGGGTGGGTTCCGAGAAACTAAGCAATCGCTCTTTATCCCTCATGATCAGGTCATAAGCGTCCGCATCATCGGAGTCGGTCTCTCTTGCCGATACCTTCGGATCGACATAACGTTTGCTTTTCTTATCGATTGAGAAATAACCCTTATGCGTTTCTTTCACTTGTATCCGGTTCAAATATTGGATGTATGGATCATCGGCAAATAGCGACAATTGCTCATTGAGCAAGGCCATGTATTCTTCCTCAAACATATCTGCGTAGACACCATTTAATTCCGAACCATCTTTATCATATTGCCGATATTTTGCCACTTCATCGATGAAAAAGAGCGAAAGCACTTTAATCCCTTGATGAAACAACGCACGTTCTTTTTCAAAATGGGACTTGATCGTTTCCCGAATCTGAATACGGCGGAAATGCAGTTCTCCTACATCCCCCTGTACGTCACCAGCGTATAAAGTTACGCCGTTTATAAAGCTAATGCTGTTGTTTTGCCCATTAATTTCGGACACTTTGTATCCCTTGTACTGTTCAAGCTCACCGGACAATTGGTACAGATCATCATTCTGCCTGATCTTATGCGTCTTCCTGGCAAGACCCGTTTTCGTCTTCACTTCGAATTCCAGCCGGGCAACCGGAGCCTGCTTCGTGCTCACATCGATGCCTTCCAGATACAGATAGCTGTCCGTGCCGCTTGTTCCTTTGGCCGAAATCCCCTTCACGCTGATCTTTTTCACCAGCTTTTTGTTGTATGCATCCAAAGCGTCGAGCCGGTACACTTTGTTGTAATCTTCACGATGCGTCGCCGAATAACGTAGCGTAAAAAGCGGATTGAAAGCCTTCAGCGATTCTTTCGTTTTCTTACCTTCGACGGATTGTGGCTCGTCGATGATCAGAATCGGATGTGTGCTCGCCAGTACGTCAATCGGTTTGCGGCTGTTGAAGTCATCCAATTCCATATAAATCCGTCTTGCATCTTTCCCTCTCGCATTAAAGGCTTGCGAGTTGATGATCATAACATTGATCCCGGCGTCGCTGGCAAATTTCTCGATATGGTGCAATTGCTTTGAGTTATACACAAAGTATCGTGCCTTCGTGCCGTATTCAGACATGAAATGATCTTCCGTAATCTGAAACGTCTTGAGCACACCTTCACGAATGGCGATCGAAGGAACCACGACAATAAACTTGCTCCATCCGTATTTTTGGTACAGTTCAAACATGGTACGGATATACGTATAGGTTTTGCCTGTACCGGTCTCCATTTCAATCGTCAGATTATATTTGCCCTCAAGCTTCTCGGAGATTTTCAGACCGTTCCTTCGTTGTACCGATTGAATGTTTTTCAAGATTTCATGATCAATCAATTGAATGGCGTTGTTCTTGAATCCGATATTTGCTTGTTCGGCATTCGCGAGATCATCCATGGCCAATTGTTCCGGCTTTTGTCTTCTGCCACGGTCAAGGGTAAATCGGGACAACTCATTGGGTTGTCCCTCGAAGCAATCCACAACACTTTTCACGGCGTCCAACTGAAACTGTTGATGTTTGAATTTGATCTTCAATTTGAGCTCACCACCTTACAGCACTTGGATTTCTGTGCCCGGAGAGAGCATCTTGAACAATTCTTCTACATTAATTCTTGAAGAATCATCTTCAAAGGAACTGTCGCGGAAGACGACCCGCAGTGGCTGTTCGGCGGCAATTTGTTTAATCACAGATTCCGGCACATTGTCATCAAAACATGCGATTAAAGAGTTCCCGGCGACATAGTGGACCGTCTTCCCTTCAAGCTGCTTCGTTTCCATAGGCAACGAAAGCTCAAGACCGAGCTCCAGCATGACCTGGATGAGCAAATCCTCACCGGTACGATCTTCTTTGATATTGGATGCAAGATCAAACAGTTCACCCTGTTTAAGCTTGTCCGGTGCGTAGTAAACGTCCTTCATGTTCGATGAATCCACGCGGAATACCCGGAAGCCGTAATCGATGTCTGCCCCTGTTTCTTCTTTAATCTTCTTCGCGGCACGACGGATTCGTTCCTTTCCGATTTCGCAGATGTTTTTGTAACCGGCTTTGTAGGCTTCGGAATTTTCGGATGTTGGTTCTGGTAGTTGAACCATGATAAATTTCCGATTGCCTCCGTCATCGGCATTAAGTTGCATAACAGCATGGGCAGTCGTTGCAGACCCAGAGAAGAAGTCAAGAACAATATCGTCACTTTTATCTTCAACAGCCTGATTCAGTATTCCATATAACATTTGAACTGATTTGGGGTAATCGAAATACTGACCATCTAATAAATCTCTTAATTCTTTAGTAGCAACAAAATTTAGAGGAAATATCAAAGTGCTATTATTGTCTTCTCCATCCGACAAATTAGAAGGGAGAATCCACGTTGACAAAGGTTTTTTATTTGATCTCAGTTCAGATAGATGTCTTTTGTACATTGGAGTACCATTCCCACTCGGTGGAAATAGAACTTTTCCTTCCATAATCAATCTTTCCATACGAGCTTTCTCATACACCCAAACTCTATTGGGATTACACTGATAAGTAATTCCTGTATTTGGGTCAGTAATAGGATAAAATAAGTTAGGTCTTTCTGAAGCTGTTTTGTTACATGTTAAATTATCTCTTGCCCAAGGCCCTCTTGGATCATTGTCAGGATTTTGGTAATTCTCTGTTGATTTAATGATACCCTTGAATACAAAAGCCTCTGTTTTTGCATAAGAGATAATATACTCTTGGTCATTACTAACAAAAAAACGTTTCGAATCGTTTGCTCCTGTTCTCCTTTTCCAAACAAAAATACCTACAAAATTACTTGCTCCAAATACTTCATCGCACAATTTTTTTATATTATCAATTTCATTATCATCTATACTGATAAAAATAACTCCATCTTCCTTAAGCAATTGTCTAGCTATTTTCAACCTCGAATACATCATAGTCAACCAATCACTGTGAAAACGGCCGTTCGACTCTGTGTTCTGAAAAAGGCGATTACCCTGTTCATCTATTTGACCTGTCTCCTCAAGGTACTCTTCAGCAGATTCTCTAAAATCATCTTTATAAACAAAATCCTTACCCGTATTATAAGGGGGATCAATATAGATGCATTTTATCTTATTCAAATACGACTCCTGCAGCAGCTTCAATACTTCAAGATTATCGCCTTCAATATACAAATTCTGCGTATTGTCCCAATCAACGCTGTCTTCCTTCACCGGACGCAATGTTTTCTCAATCGGCGTGTTCGCATTCAGGATTGCTTGTTTCTTTCCGGGCCACGTAAGCTGATACCGTTCTTTTTCTCCTTCAACAAGAACATCGGAAAGTTCCTGCTTCAACAAATCAAAATCGACCGCTCGTTTGATTTTTCCTTGTTCATCTCTGGCTTCGGTAATCACGTTGGGGAACAACTCTGCAATCTTGTCGATATTAACTTGAGTCAGATCAACCGACTTCATCGTCAATTTTTTCATAAGTACGCCTCCAATTACTTAATCAAGTAGTTGATTCAATTCTTTTCTCTTTCGTTGCAGTTCCATGTTCAATTCAACTTTCTTGTTGAATTGTTTTTCGGCCCGTATCTTGGACTCTAGCCGCTCACATTCTTGCGTCAGCTTGTCAATTTGGGCTTGCCGCTCCAAAACGGCTGTAAGCTCGATTTCCGGCTTCACCTTGATGGGAAGCAGTTGACGGATGATGTTCTCGTAAACAGCCTTCAGATCGAGTCCTTGAAGGATGTTCATCTCGATACTCTCCATCGGCTGCCAGTCCGTCTCATGGTAGGAACGAACGACAGACCGATTGTCGTCGGTCTGATTTCGTTCTTTATACGCGACGGCGAGCTTGGCCTGACCATCATACGTCAAAACATGCAAAATGGGATAAGGAATCGCCTTATCTATGCTCCGCAGCAATTCAAGGGAGTAAGTTTGTACCTTCAAATGGACTTCGAATATCTGAATTTCTTCGATATCCTCTTTCGGTTCAAGACGAATCGTGTCCATGGATAGCTTGTGCTTCCAGATGATCGAATCAACCTGTTCGGTAAACAGTTCTTTGAGGTGATGATTGGCTTGCAGCTTCTCATAAAATTTGTTCTTCGGAATTTTACGGTTTACAAGCGTGCTTGAAGGCAATTGAAACATCACGCATTCACCTGCCTGATAACGACAAAGGTGATGAGTTCAAAGTCCTCAAGCCCTTTAATCGAGTCTATAAGTGCTGTCGTGCCTCCCGAACTGAACAAGCTATCCAGATCGTTTTCTTCTTTCACCTGTACAATCGAGCGGATGGTCTCTTCCAACAGCATGGAATACATGTCCATCTTTTTGCCGTCTCTCGTCGCTTGATTAAAGCTGCGGCAAGCCTCCATCATCGGTTCCGATTGCCCTCTGCATAGGGCTCTTAGGATATCCAGCGTCTTTTTAACATCCATATGATTGGTGATGACTTTGCCGTCTTCGCTCATATAGACAAGGTAAAAGGGATGTAGCCGGTTCTGCTTGTCGGGGTTCAGTTCCTCATTGACGTTGCGAAGAACAAAGATGACGCCGGGCTTTGCTCCCTTCTCTTCGTCAGCAGCCACAACCGCATGCAGTCCGCTCGGAACGGTATCAAGTTCTCCGTTTTCCTTGACATAGTTCACCAAGTCCATGCGAAAATCGTTCAGGCCCAAATCGGTGATGGAGACGCCCGTGTTCATATCGTCCAGATCGACGACTTCCTTCTGTAATCGCTGAAGCTGCTGCTTCCGGTACTCCAGATCGCTGGATTGATTGAACAGGACGTTATCATCGCCAGTCGCCGTCATATCCATGATGACCATGCGATTCTCGACCCGTTCTTTTAACTGAATGTATTCATCCAGCGTCATGTTGGGCCAGAAGTTCACCAATTGAATTTCCTTGTTCTGCGAACCGATCCGGTCTATTCGGCCAAATCGTTGAATAATCCGCACTGGATTCCAATGAATGTCATAGTTGATGAGATAGTCGCAATCTTGCAAGTTTTGCCCCTCGGAAATACAGTCGGAAGCGATCAGCAGGTCAATCTCGCCTTTGACATCCGGCATGGTCAGCTTCTTTTCCTTGGATCGAGGCGAGAAGCAAGTCAGCAATGTGCTGATATCGTTCCGCAAACCGGCGGTGTTTTTGTTCTCGTCGCTGCCGACGATTTTGGCCGTATCGATATTGTACTTGGCCTTCATATACTCCGACAAATGCGTGTACAAGTACGCCGCGGTATCCGTGAACGCACTGAAAATGATGACTTTGCGGTTGCCGGGATTGATCGGATGATTGATTTTGTGATCAATAACCTGCTTTAATGTGTTTAGCTTCGCATCATGTTCAGGCGTTACTTTCTGCATTTCGGTCAGCAAGGAGGAAAGAATGTTGTGGTCGTTCATCAAATCTTCTTTCCAGCGAAGAACATCCATATCGGACAAATTGATCTTGATTGTATCCCCGATGCTGAAATCATCGTCCAGCCAATCGTCATCGTCAAGATTGGCATCCTCAATATCGGTATAACCTACAGCATCGGACTTCCCGCTTCGCTCGAATGCTTCGATTTGCTGAAGCGTCTGATCGATTTTGGAGACAATCTTGGAAAGGGTCAATCGGAAAGATTCCACTGAACTTTCCAGGCGTTTCAGCAGGTTGATCCGCATCAAAATCTGTAAGCTGCCTTCGCGGTCCATCTGCCTGAAGTTCCCGCTTCCGCCCCTTACGCTGGTGTCATACAACTCTTCATAGAAACGCAATCGGCTCGGCTGAATATATTTGAACGGTGCATAGATACCGAGATTGATTCTTGACAACTCGATAAAAATATCATTATACCCGATCACATCGGTTCTGTCGGTCAAATCGCAAAACTTAGAGAGAGGCGGCAGCCGTCTTGGGAACTCGCCGATCTCCTCCGCTTTGTAATACTTCTGGATATGCTTGCGTGACCGAGCGATCGTCAAGCTGTCCAGCAGCTCAAAAAAGTCGAAGTCGAGCATACCAAGAAGCGTCTCCGTTGTCCGCTCAGCAACATCCATCTTAGACCACTGGTTAAACGCGGACTGGGCTCGTTTGAAGATGTCGTTGATACCCCGCTCCGTCCCCAGCTTGCTGTTGATTTCTTCAGGATTTCCTTCATAAGCCAAGGCAAGCTGGTTGCGAAGATCCATGAACTTGTTGTTCACCGGAGTAGCGGAGAGCATGAGCACTTTCGTTTTCACGCCGCTTTTTAACACTTTCCGCATCAACTTCTGATACCGCGTCTCTTTATCTTTCTTGGCTTCGTTGTTGCGGAAGTTATGCGACTCATCAATGACAAGCAGATCATAATTACCCCAATTCAACCGGTCGAGCGGAATGTCGTTTGATTTGCCTCTTTCCCGCGATATATCCGTATGGTAGAGTACATCATAGCGGAATCGGTCGGCATACAGAATGTTGTTGGTCACGTTCTGTTTATATGTAAGCCAGTTGTCGCCGAGTTTCTTGGGACATAGCAACAATACGGACTTGTTGCGAAGTTCATAGTATTTAATGATGCCAAGAGCCGTGAATGTTTTTCCCAGACCGACGCTGTCTGCCAGGATGCATCCATTGTATTTTTCCAGTTTATTAATTGCACCAAGAACCGCATCTTTCTGGAAGTGATAGAGACGTTTCCAGATTTCCGTCTCTTTGAATCCAGTTGCTTCGTTGGGCAATATGTCTTCTGTGATGTCCGATAGGAACTCGTTGAAAATATTGTACAAAATGACATAGTAAATGAACTCCGGAGAGTTCTCTTTATACACCGATGAAATATGCTCCACAACTTGGTTCGTGACATCTTCAAGTTTGCTTTTGTCATTCCATACCTGATCGAACAGATCGAAATACATTTTGGTAAACGGAGCTTCTGTGAACTTGTTCACCATCTTGGAGAGAGCATTGCCCTTTTCATAACCAAGATCAACGGTCGTAAAGCCATCGATCGGCATATATGTGATAGTTTCATCGGCAGTCTGCAAATTCAGCATGCCTTGCATCGAGCCGGAAGTACGGTTCGATTTGAACGTGACTTTTTTACGAATCCAGTCACTGCACTCTTTTGCAATCGCTTTGAGTGTCAATTCGTTTTTGAGCCGGATTTCAAATTCGGTGCCGTACAAGCTTTTTTCCCGGTTCCGTTTCGGGATATAAAATTCCCGCTTCTCCTTTTTTATGCTATCCGCAATAAAGGTGGGAGAGGTGAAGATAAACCGGACTTCTTCCACCTGATTCAGTTCTTTCATTAAGGCTTCATATGCATAAATGGAGAAGCATGATGCAGCAATCGATACTTTGCTGCCTTTGCGAACTTCAAGTTTCAAATTTTCGCCGAGAAGATTGTCGATATTATTGATGATTTCCATAGTTCACCTCTTGTTCCGCCCGAAACCATGCAACTTTTCCTATTCGACATCCCCCGCTGAAATTCCTTGTTTGAAGTAGTTCTGATTTCCTATTTGAGGAAATATATTGTTCGATGATGACTTTTGTAACGTGAATTGGGTGTTGAACTTGAAAAAATTGATGTTTCGGCCTCAGCACCGCCTTACCCAGGCAAGAATCCCAATGAAACAAGCCAAAAATCCACAAAATCATCCGATGAAGGGTTACTGTCGGCTGTTCAATATTCTATATCGTCAATCTTGATGAATTGTAACGTAACACAGAAAAAGCCGAACCATAAAGTTCAGCCCGTAGTTTAAAACCCAGCCTTATTAATCGTATATCTAACCTCGTTTGCTCTCTTTTGCTCCAGCATTTTTAACAATTCAGCTATCTCTGTCAGTCCAGATTCCTTGGCGAATTGCAGCAAATATTTATTGTTGACGATAGTTCGATTCGGATCGGCACCATAGTCCAGCAATATTTTGACCATTTTGGTTGAACCTTTTTCTACCGCTTTCCATATCGCCTATTCAGTGCTTACATTTGGGTCGCTTACATTTGGGTCGGCACCCGAATCCAGAAGAAACTTGGCCATTTCAATATCATCATTTTCTACAGCGTAATTCAAAGCCGTTTTTCCTGCTCTCATGTAGTTGGGATTGGCTCCGTGTTTCAATAGAAGCTCAATGATTTTCATCCTGAATTTCGAACAATTAACTAAAAAAGGGCTCCCATCCTTGGTATAATGAGGTTTACCGAAAACAACACCATCCAAGGAAAGAAGCACCTTCAAGGTGAAGTGTACGCTCAAACAGGCGACCTCCCATGAGGGAAGCAAATCGTTGCTCGCGTACCTGGAAAAAATCCAACTGGAACGAGTCTTTCAACGGATTAGCTTGACCAAAGGCGGCAACTCCTTGTTCTCGTTTGCCAAAATTCTGCTCTATCTGCTCGTCGGTTGGTTGCTCGGAGGAAACCCTCCGACTCCTCCCTGCCGACCGTCGTGTCAAGTTTGCCCGCTTCGATAAAGGATTTGCTGGGGAGGACTTCTATCAATTCTGGGAACAACGCAAGATCGGATACGTGGGCAAGTTGAAATGGACGGACCGTTTGGCGCGGGAAGTTGCGAACTGCCGTCACTGGACCCGTTACGTCGATGAAGACGTGATCATCGAAGGCATCCGTCTCATCTACAAGGCGACGTCCTGGAATAAAGCACGACTGGTGATCGTCATCCGGAAAGCGGAACGTTATGACGGTGACCAGCTGCAGATGTACGACTTTCTGTGGGAGTACGAAGCGATTGTAACCAATCTGCTGGATTGGGACC